>NZ_JBFAPG010000301.1:0-7966 GCF_040675595.1 Micromonospora sp. NPDC049580 | reverse complement strand
CCCACGCAACAGAAATGGCCGTTCACTGTTGCGTGGGTTGAAGCAGAGCAAAGGGAGCGAACGAGGTGGGCGGCCTGCGAGGTATGTCGTCGCGGTGAGGAGCACCGAGGTCTCGACGGATGAGCTGGGCGGCGGCCGGGCAGGGGGCGGTTCACCCGGTTCGGCTAGCGTTCCGGCATGACTCGTTGGGGCATCCTGGCCACCGGCCACATCGCCAGCCGTTTCGCCGAAGACCTCCGGCTGGTGCCGGACGCCGAACTGGTCGCGGTCGGCTCCCGCTCCGCCGACAGCGCGCAGCGGTTCGCCGACACGTACGGCGCGAAGCGCGCGTACGGCTCCTGGGTGGAGCTGGCCGCCGATCCGGAGGTCGACGTGATCTACGTGGCGACCCCGCACGCGGCGCACCACGAGGCGGCGCTGACCTGCCTCACCGCCGGCCGGGCGGTGCTGCTGGAGAAGCCGTTCACCCTCGACCTGGCCACCAGCACCGAGCTGGTGGACACGGCCCGCGCCGCCGGGGTCTTCCTGATGGAGGCCATGTGGATGAGGACGAACCCGCTCATCCTTCGCGCGGTCCAGCTGATCGCCGAGGGTGCCATCGGCACGGTCAGCAATGTCCGGGCCGACTTCGGGGTGGCCGGACCGTTCCCGCCGGAGCACCGGATGCGCAACCCGGCGCTGGGCGGGGGCGCGCTGCTCGACCTGGGGATCTACCCGATCAGCCTGGCGTACCTGCTGCTCGGCGTGCCGCAGCACATCCGCTCCTGGGCGCACCTGGGCCCGGAGGGGACCGACGAGAACACCGGCATCCTGTTCGGGTACGACAGCGGGGCGGTGGCCACGCTGAGCTGCGGCATGGTCGGGGCGAGCTCGTTGGCCGCCTCGATCACCGGCAGCACGGGCCGCATCGACCTGCCGGAGCCGTTCTTCCGGCCGGCTTCGCTGACCCTGCACCGGGACGGCTTCGCGCCCGAGACGATCTCCGCCGAGGAGGCCGGCAACGGCTACCAGTACGAGGCGATCGAGGTGCAGCGGTGCCTGGCCGCCGGGCTGACCGAGAGCCCGCTGGTGCCACACACCACGACGCTTGAGGTGATGACCCTGCTGGACACGGTCCGCGAGCAGATCGGCGTCCGCTACGAGTGACACGAACGGCCCCGGTCGCGGTGACCGGGGCCGTTCCACGTGCTGGGTCCGGTCAGCCGAAGAGCGGCCGGACCAGCAGGTAGGCGACGCAGGCGATCAGCGCCGCCGCCGGGAACGTGATGATCCAGGCGATCACGATGTTGCCGGCGACGTTCCAGCGGACCGCGGAGAGCCGCTTGGTCGCGCCCACACCCATGATCGCCGAGGTGATCGTGTGGGTCGTGGAGATCGGCGCCTTCAACACCAGGGCGTTGAAGTAGAGCACCGCGCTGGCCACCGTCTCGGCGGCGAAGCCCTCCGGAGGCCCGAGGTCGATGATCTTGCGGCCGAGGGTGCGGATGATCCGCCAGCCACCGGCGTACGTGCCGAGGGCCAGCATGGTGGCCGAGGTCCAGAAGACCCAGCCGGGGATGTGCGTCTTGCTCTCCTGGAAACCGCCGGTGTAGAGCGCCAGCACCACGATGCCCATCGTCTTGGCGGCGTCCTGCATGCCGTGGCCGACCGACATGGCGGCGGCGGACACGGTCTGCGCGTGGCGGAAACCCCGGTTGAGCCTGCCCGGCTGACCCTTGCGGAACAGCCAGAGGATCGCCAGCATCAGCAGGTAACCGAGGGTGAGGCCGACGATCGGCGAGAGCACCATCGGCAGGATGACCTTCTCGCCGATGTTGCCCCACTGCACGATGCCGCCGCTGGACAGCAGGGTCGCGCCGACCAGGCCGCCGAAGAGCGCGTGCGAGGACGACGACGGCAGGCCGAAGTACCAGGTGATCAGGTTCCAGGCGATGGCACCGAGCACTCCGGCGAAGACCACCCCGAGGCTGCTCACCCCCGTGGGGAGGGTGACCAGGCCGTCGCCGACGGTCTTGGCGACCCCGGCGCCGAAGTGGGCGCCGATGAAGTTGCCGACCGCGGCGAGGCCGAGGGCGATCCGGGGTGTCAGCGCGCGGGTGGAGACGCTTGTCGCGATCGCGTTGGCGGCGTCGTGGAAGCCGTTGGTGTAGTCGAACGCCAGGGCCACCGCGATCACCGCCAGGACGGCGATGAGTTCGGGAGTCACCGGTTCAGGACTCCTTGACCGCGATGGTCTCGACCGTGTTGGCCACGTGCTCGAAGGCGTCGCAGGCGGCTTCCAACTCGTCGGCGACCTCCTTCATCTTCAGCACCGTCAACGCGTCGTACTCACCCGAGAAGAGCCGGACGAGCAGTTGCCGGTTGATCCGGTCGCCCTCGTTCTCCAGCCGGTTGCACTCGATCCAGTAGTCCTCGAGATCCTTCATCGACTGCAGCCGGGGCATCGCCTCGGCGGTCAGCTTGGCCTGCTGGTCGAGCACGTTGACCATCTCGTGCAGCTCCCGGGGCAGCGCCGGCAGCTCGGTCAGCCCGTACAGGTACAGCAGGTCGCCGACCGCCTCCAGGTGGTCCATCACGTCGTCGAGCAGCGAGCCGAGCCGGTAGATGTCCTCCCGGTCGAACGGCGTGATGAAGGTCGAGTTGATCTTCTTGTAGAGATCGTGCGTGATCTGGTCGCTGTCGTGCTCGACCTCGGTCAGCCGCTCGCTGACCGACTGCACGTCGACACCGGGCAGAGCCAGCTCGTTCAACAGCGCGGTGCCCCGGACCAGGTTCTGCGCGGCCCTGGTGAAGAGCTCGTAGAAGGCGCCCTCGGTGGGGCGGAAGGAAAACTTCACAGCACAGACCTCGTCGCGTCGGTGGAAGGGTGGCGGCGTCCGTCGGCGTCCGCTCGGTGAATGCTAGGAAACGCCAGAACTGCAAATTCGTCGGCCCACCCCTGGCCAGGCCACATTCACCGCTCGTTCACCTGCTGTTCATCTCGGGCGTCCCAACCGTCCCCGCTCCCCCAGCGGCCAACCGCTCACGCTCGCGCGCCACGTCGAAATCGGCAGGCGGATACCCCAGATCGAGCGTGTCGAACGTCTCCCGCAGCAGGTGTGCCACGGCCCAGTCCCGGTACCACTTGCGGTCCGCCGGCACCACGAACCACGGCGCGGCGTCCGTGCCGCACCGGCTCAGCGCCTCGGCGTACGCGGCCTGGTAGTCGTCCCACTGCGCCCGGGAGTCGACGTCCGACGGGTTGTACTTCCAGTGCTTGTGCGGATCTGTGAGCCGTTCCAGCAGTCGCTCGCCCTGCTCGGCGTACGAGATGTGCAGCATCACCTTCACGACGGTCACCCCGTCGTCGACCAGCTCCCGCTCGAAGGAGTTGATCTGGTCGTAGCGGGCCCGCCAGATCGCCTCCGGCACCAACGACCCGACCCGGGCGATCAACACGTCCTCGTAGTGTGAGCGGTTGAACATCCCCACGTACCCGGGCGGAGGCAGCTCCCGGCGGATCCGCCACAGAAAGTCGTGCCGCAGCTCCTCCGGGGTCGGCGGACCGAACGACCGGATGTGCAGGCCGAGGGGGTTCATCGCGCCGGCCACCCGCTTGATCGTGCCGTCCTTGCCACCGCAGTCCATCGCCTGGAGCACCAGCAGCACCCGGCGCGCCGGGTGCTCCGAGCCGGCCTTGGCCATCGCGAAGAGCATCTCCTGCTGCCGGCCCAGCTCCTCGCCGACCAGCGCCACCTGCGCACGGGCCCAGGTCTTGCGGTGTTCGCCGACCACCTCGGCCGGCGGCAGGCCGGGCGTGGACCGGGGATCGATCGCGGCGAGATCCACCGGCGCGGTGACCCGCAACAGGTCCCGCACGGGCCCGCCGTCCGGCGCCACGACCCGCTCGCTCTGCCCTTGCCGGGGTTCGCTCATCCTCGGATCATCGCCCAACCGCCGGCCATCCGCGCGCCGAGGCCCACCGGCCCACCGAGGCCCAGCCAGGGCCCACCAGGCCCACCGAGGCCCGCCGTCACGTCCGGGGCCGCCGGCGCGTCCGGTTGGTTGGAGGATGTGCGCCAGGGGGACGTGGCGCTCGGGGGAGGGTGGTGGGTCGTGCGAGACCTGGCGACGGAGTTCGAGGCCGAGCGGGGTCGGCTGCTCGCGGTGGCCCACCGGATGCTGGGCAGCCGCAGCGAGGCCGAGGACGCGGTGCAGGAGACCTGGCTGCGTTACGCCGGGGCGCTCGCCGACCCGGCCGCCCGCGCCGAGATCCGCGATCTCTCCGCGTGGTTGACCACCACCTGCGCCCGGATCTGCCTGGACGTGCTGCGCTCGGCGCGGGTCCGCCGCGAGGCGTACCCCGGGCAGTGGCTCCCGGAACCGGTCGTGAGCCCGCTGCACGGCGGCGAAGCCAGCGGTGGGTACGCCCCCGACCCCGCCGAACGCGCGGTCCGCACCGACCAGGTCGGCACGGCGCTGCGGGTGCTGCTGGAACGGCTCGCGCCCGAGCAGCGGCTCGCGTTCGTGCTGCACGACGTGTTCGCGGTGCCGTTCGCCCGGGTGGCGGACGTCCTCGGCACCAGCGAGGTGGCCGCCCGGCAGCTCGCCTCCCGGGCCCGCAGGGCCGTCGCCGCACCGGACGCGCCCCGGCACGCCGCTGACCCGGCCGAGCAGCGGCGCGTCCTCGCGGCGTTCGTGGCCGCCACCGAGTCCGGCGAGCTGGATCCGCTGCTGCGGGTGCTCGCGCCGGACGTGGTCCTGATCGGCGACTCGGGCGGGCACTTCCCGACGGCCCGCCGGCCGGTGGTCGGCGCGGACACGGTGGGCCGCTTCACGCTCGGCCTGTTCGGCCGGACCGGGCGGTACGCGCGACGGATGCGGGCCCGCCCGGTGCTGGTCGACGGCGTCCTCGGCCTGCAGGTGGAGACGGCGCACAGCGACGGGCGACCGATCCGGGTGGTCACCGCGTTCTCGGTCGACGGCGGCCGGATCACCGGCATCTTCAACCAGCTCAACCCGGAGAAGCTGGCCGACCTGCCGCCGCTGGGCGACGACGACCGGTGGCCGCCGCGCTGGTGAGCCCGCGCCGGCTCAGACCACCAGCGCCAACCATTTGCGGTACGACGTGGCGAACGGCTCGGTGCCGTCGCCGAGGGCGCCGTACAGCCACTGGGCCGCCGCCTCGGCCTCGACCACCACGTCCTGCGGGTAGCCGAAACGGGCCCGGTGCTCGGCGAACTCGTCCTCGTCGAGCAGTTCCACCAGGCCGGTGGCCCGCCGCCGGACCACGTCCAGGTCGAGGTCGATCAGGTGAACGGTGTCGTCGGACTCCCAGCGGGCCGGGGTGGCGATGTCGCAGTAGACCTCGCTGGTCCGTGGCGGCGGGTTGAACATGCCCGTCCACCAGGCGTGATGCGGCACCAGCAGGACGAAGGGGATCTTCTCCACCGACGGCCGGCCGTGGTAGACCGACTCGGTGCCGAAGGGGACGCCGAGCCAGACGCCGAGATCGTCCTCCGCGAGGCGGCGGGCCGGGTAGTCACGGTGCGCGCTGCCGTCGTACTTGCGGTAGATCACTCGGACCACGTCGCTCGGCATGATTCGCACCCTAACCGATACTGCCCACGCGTCGTAGCACGGCCGTAACCGGACGGGGTGGACCAGCGAGGTCGATGGGTGGTCCGCGCCACGCGGGCGGATGGGCACGGACGCTGTCGGCGGCGGCGGGTACCGTCGCACGGTGACTCCGCCCCGCACCGCCACCGGTTCCGCCACCCCGTCGGCCCGCGGTGGAAGCCGGCGGCGGGGTGCCCGGCCCAGCGGCACGGAGCTGCTCGCGGCCGCGGTCGGCGCGGTCCCCGGCGGCACGGCGCGGCCCGGCCAGCAGCAGATGACGACCGCCATCGAGGAGTGCGTGACCAGCGGCGAGCACCTGCTCGTGCAGGCGGGCACCGGCACCGGCAAGTCGCTGGCGTACCTCGCGCCGGCTCTCACCGTGGACGGCCCGGTGGTGGTCTCCACGGCCACCCTGGCGTTGCAGTCCCAGCTCGTCGACCACGACCTGCCCCGGCTGGCCGACGCCGTCGAGCCGCTGCTCGGCCGCCGGCCCACGTTCGCGGTGCTCAAGGGCCGGCACCACTACCTCTGCCTGGCGCGGCTGGACAACTCCACCGAGGACGAGCCGGAGGACACCCTCTTCGACGCCCCGGCCGCCCGCCCCGGCGGCGGCACGAAGTGGCTCGGCGAGGCGGGCCGGCTGGGCAAGCAGATCGAGCGGCTGCGCGACTGGGCCGAGAAGACCGACACCGGCGACCGCGACGAGCTGGACCCGGGCGTCGACGACCAGGCCTGGCGGCTGGTCTCGATGCCGTCGCGGGAGTGCGTCGGCGCGGCCCGCTGCCCGTTCGGCGCGGAGTGCTTCGCCGAGGCCTCCCGGGCCCGCGCCCGCGAGGCCGACATCGTGGTGACCAACCACAGCCTCCTGGCGGTCGACATGCTGGCCGACCGGCACATCGTCCCGCCGCACAAGCTGCTCATCGTCGACGAGGCACACGAGCTGGCCGACCGGGTCTCCTCGGCCGCCCAGGCCGAGCTGGTGCCGGAGCTGATCGACCGGACCACCCGGCGGGCCCGTACGCTGCTGCGGCCAGAGACCGCCGATGCGCTCACCGCCGCCGGTGACGCCCTCGCCGTCGGGCTGGCCGAGGCCCCGGCCGGTCGACTCACCGCCGGCCTGCCGACGCCACTGCGCGAGGCGTGCACGCTGCTCGACGCGGCCACCCGCGCCGCCCTGGACGCGATCGGCGAGATCAAGTCAGATGATCCCGACCCGGTCCGCAAGCAGCAGGCCAAGGCCGCCCTGGACGACCTCTCCACCACCGCCCAGCGGCTCCTCGAAGAGGCCGACCACGACGTGGCCTGGGTGGAGAAGAACGACAGCGGCAGCCGACGGGCCCTGGTGGTCGCACCCCTGTCGGTGGCCGGCACCCTCGCAACCCACCTGTACGACGAACGCACCGTCGTGGCCACCTCGGCCACCCTGGCGCTCGGCGGCCGGTTCGACACGGTGGCCCGCGCCCTCGGCCTGGACGCGCCGCCACCCGCACCACCGTCCCCGGCCGCTGCCGCGCAGGCCGCCCGCACCGCCCCGGGCCGCCCGGTCGCCGAGGCGCCCGGCCGTCGGCTCACGGACGACACCAATCCGGGGTCCGTCGTGCCGGCGACCGAGGGGCCGGGTTGGCGCTCCCTGGACGTGGGCTCGCCGTTCGACTACGCCCGGCAGGGCATCCTGTACGTCGCCGCGCACCTGCCCCGGCCCAGCGTCTCCGGGCTGCCCGACGCGGCCGGGGAGGAGCTGCTCGGGCTCGTCGAGGCGCTCGGTGGTCGTACTCTCGGGCTCTTCTCCTCGCGGCGGGCCGCGACGCAGGCGGCGGAGCTGCTGCGCGCGCGGACCGACCTGCCGGTGTTGTTGCAGGGCGAGGAGGCGCTGCCGCTGCTGGTCCGCCGTTTCCGCGAGGAGCGGTCCAGCTGCCTGTTCGGGGTGATGTCGCTCTGGCAGGGGGTGGACGTGCCGGGCGACGCCTGCCAGCTCGTGGTCATCGACCGGCTGCCCTTCCCACGGCCCGACGAACCCCTCGCGGCGGCCCGCGCCGCTGCCGTGGACGCGGGCGGCGGCTCCGGCTTCGCCGCGGTCAGCGTGCCGATCGCGGCCGTCCGGCTGGCGCAGGGAGTGGGCCGACTGATCCGGGCCACCGGCGACAAGGGAGTCGTCGCGGTGCTCGACTCGCGCCTGGAGACGGCGCGGGGCTACGGGCCGTTCCTGCGCCGCTCGCTGCCCCCGTTCTGGTACACGACCCGCCCCGAGGTAGCCCGCGGCGCCCTGCAACGCCTCGCCACCACCTGACCCCGCGCCCCGCGCCCAAGGTCGTGCAATAACAAGGATGTAGTGGCATCCCCGGCCGGGGATGCCACTTCATCAACGATC
>NZ_JBFAPG010000300.1:0-7972 GCF_040675595.1 Micromonospora sp. NPDC049580 | reverse complement strand
GCGGGCGCGCCGGCCCCCCGGCCCGCCGACCTGGTCGCCGAGACCGGCGCGGTGGCCCGGGTGGAGCGGATGATCGCCGAGCGGGTGGGCGACGCCCTGGCCGCGCTCGACAGCGCGCCCGTGGACCGGACGGCGCGTACCGCGCTGACCGGGTTGGCCGCCGCCGCCACCAGCCGGCGGGCCTGATGAGCGATTCTCACGAGGAGGTGGTCACGTGCGGACGGTGACGGGACGGACGGACCGGGTGGTGGTCGTCGGCGCCGGGCTGGGTGGGCTCGCCTGCGCGCTGCACCTGGCCGGCAGCGGCCGACAGGTGACGGTGCTGGAGCGCGAGCCGGTCCCCGGCGGGCGCGCGGGCCGACTCTCCGTGAGTGGGTACGAGTTCGACACCGGCCCGACCGTGCTCACCATGCCCGACCTCATCGCCGAGGCGCTCGGGGCGGTCGGCGAGGAGCTGCACGACTGGCTCGACCTGACCCCGCTCGACCCGGCCTACCGGGCGTACTACCCGGACGGCTCCACCCTCGACGTGCTCACCGACACCACCCGGATGGCGGCCGAGATCTCCCGGGTCTGCGGGCCCCGGGAGGCCGACGGCTACCTGCGCTTCGTCGACTACGCCCGGGAGCTGTGGCGGCTGGAGCGGGCCGACTTCATCGAGCGCAACCTGGACGCGCCCACCGACCTCATCACCGGCAACCTGCTCAAGCTGCTCACCGGCGGGGCCTTCCGCCGCCTCCAGACAAAGATCAACCAGTTCTTCCGGGACCCGCGTACCCAGCGGATCTTCTCCTTCCAGGCGATGTACGCCGGGCTCGCCCCGCATGACGCGCTGGCCATCTACGCGGTCATCGCGTACCTCGACTCGGTGGCCGGTGTCTACTTCCCCCGCGGGGGAATCCACGCGGTCTCCCGGGCGATGGCCGGCGCGGCCGAGAAGCACGGCGTGCAGATCCGGTACGACACGACGGTGACCCAGGTTCAGACCGCGAACGGCCGGGCCACCGGCGTGCTCACCGCCGACGGCGAGCTCGTGCCGGCGGACGTCGTGGTGCTCAACCCGGACCTGCCTGTCGCCTACCGGGACCTGCTCCCCGCCGCGCCCGCGCGACGCCTCACCTACTCACCCTCCTGCGTCGTCCTGCACGTCGGCTCGCGACAGGGATATGCGAAGATCGCCCACCACAACATCCATTTCGGACGCGCGTGGAAGGGCACCTTCGATGAGGTCATCCGCAGGGGCGAGCTGATGACCGACCCGTCGCTGCTGGTGACCAACCCCAGCCGGACCGACCCGTCGGTGGCCCCACCGGACCGACACACCTACTACGTGCTCGCGCCGGTGCCCAACCTCGACCGGGCGCCCTTCGAGTGGCGCGGCGACCTGACCAGGCGCTACGGCGACCAGCTGATCAGCACGCTGGAGGAGCGCGGGTACGTCGGCTTCGGCGCCGGGGTCGAGGTGTTGCAGGCGATCACCCCCGCCGAGTGGGCGGAGCAGGGGATGGCCGCCGGCACCCCGTTCGCCGCCGCGCACACCCTCTTCCAGACCGGGCCGTTCCGCCCGTCGAACCTGCACCGCGACCTGTCGAACGTGGTCTTCGTCGGCTCCGGCACCCAGCCCGGTGTGGGCGTACCAATGGTGCTGATCTCCGGCAAGCTGGCCGCCGGCCGGATCACCGGAGAAGGCCGATGACGAGCCGCGAGGACCACCTCGTCGAACTGGTCGACGACCGCGGGCAGCCCTGCGGCGACACCACAGTCGCCGCCGCCCACCAGCCGCCGGGGCAACTGCACCGGGCCTTCTCGGTGCTGCTGATCGACCCGGACGGCCAGGTGCTGCTGCAACGACGGGCCGCGGTCAAGACCCGCTTCCCGCTGCGCTGGGCCAACTCCTGCTGCGGCCATCCGCGCCCCGGCGAATCGCTGACCGAGGCGGCCAACCGGCGGCTGAAGGAGGAGCTGGGCACCGGCCCGGTCGAGCTGACCGAGGTGGGCGTCTACGTCTACTACGCCGAGGACCCGACCTCCGGTCGCGTCGAATTCGAGTACGACCACGTGCTGCGCGGCGAGTTCCTGCCCGCCGCCCCGCTGCGACCCGACCCGGACGAGGTGGCCGAGCTGCGCTGGGCCGACCCGGCCGCCCTGGAGGCCGAACTCGACCGCGACCCCCGGTCGTACGCACCCTGGCTGGGCGGGGTGGTGAACCGACTGCTGCGCCCCTCGGGTGCTCCGTCGGGCGCCCCCGGCTCGCCCACGACCCCGGCCGGATCGTCGGCGGATGACGCGGCGGAGCGGTCGGGTGGCCGATGAGGCGCTGAGCGCGGGCGCCGTCGCGCGCCGGCTGGGGGTCGCGGTCACCACGCTGCGCACCTGGCACCAGCGCTACGGGCTCGGGCCCAGCGAGCACGTGCCCGGCCACCACCGTCGGTACACCCCCGCCGATCTGGCCCGCCTCGAAACCATGCGGCGGTTGACCGCCGAGGGCGTGAGCCCGGCCGAGGCGGCCCGGTGGGCGCGGCAGGCACCCGACCGGACGTCCGTGGACACCGTCACCCGCAGCCGGATCCGCCCGCCCGGCCGCGACGGTGGCGGCGCCATCCCGGTGGGCCGCGCCGGCCCGGCCGCCCGGGGCCTGGCCCGCGCCGCCATGCGCCTGGACGCCGCGGCGATCAACGAGACCATCGCGCACACGATCGCCGCCAGCGGCGTCGTCGCCACCTGGGAGACCCTGCTGCGCCCCGTGCTCGCCGGCATCGGTGACCGGCACGCCGCCACCTCCGGCCTGATCGAGGTCGAACACCTGGTCTCCCGGTGCGTGTCGGAGGCATTCGCGGCAGCCAGCCAGGCCAACGCGCCCAGCGGCCCCGCCCGGATCCTGCTCTCCTGCGCCGACGAGGAACAGCACACCCTCCCCCTGGAAGCGTTGGCCGCCGCGCTCGCCGAGGCCGGGGTGAGCTACCGGATGCTGGGTGCCCGGGTGCCGGTGGCCGCCCTCGTCGAGGCGGTCAACCGCACCGGCCCGGCCGCCGTGGTGCTCTGGTCACACACCCGGGCCACGGCCGACCCGGCCCAGCTCAGCGCGCTGCTCGCGGCGCCCCGCCGCCCGCTGCTGATCCTCGCCGCCGGCCCCGGCTGGCGGGCCGACACGCTGCCCGCCGGGGTGGTCCGGCCCGTCGACCTGGCCGAGGCGGTCTCGCTCGCGATGGCGGTCCGTGACTCGCTGGACCAGTCGCGGGAGGCGTGACCGGACTGTCGGTCCCCCACTCGCTTCCACTACCGTCGGGGCGTCCGCCTGCCCCGACCCCCGGGAGCGAACAGATGCAAGCCCGCGCCGCCCTGGCGTCCGTCCTCGCCGTGGTGCTGGTCTTGTCCGGTTGCGCTCAGCCAGACAGCACCGTCCACGCCGCCGGCGGGTCGCAGCCCGTCGAGTCGACCACCCCGACTGCCCCGCCCACACCGACGCCCACCCCGTCGCCGAGCCCCACCCACACCAAACCACCGAAGCCGCCCCTGCGACCGCTGCCGGCGAAGCTCCCGGCCGGGCTGCGGCGCACCACCGGCGTACGCCCCGTGGCGTTGACCTTCGACGACGGGCCCAGCCCGGCCTGGACCCCGAAGGTGCTCGACCAACTGCGGTCGGCCCACGTGACGGCCACCTTCTGCGTCGTCGGCCTCGAAGCCCAGCGGCACCCGGAGCTGATCCGGCGGATCGTCCGGGAGGGGCATCAGCTCTGCAACCACAGTTGGCGGCACGACCTCGACCTCGCCCGCCGACCGGTGGCAGAGATCAGGGCCGACCTGGTCCGCACCAACAAGGCCATCCAGGCAGCCTCCCCGGGCACACCGGTGTCCTTCTACCGGCAACCCGGTGGTCGGTGGACACCTGAGGTTCTGGCCGTGGCGAAAGAGCTCGGCATGCGCCCGCTGCACTGGGCCGTCGACCCGCAGGACTGGGACAAGCCGACCGCCGCCACGATCGCCAAGCGGGTCCACAACGCGGCACGTCCCGGTTCCATCGTGCTGCTGCACGACGGGGGCGGAAACCGGGCCGCGACGCTCGCTGCCTGCCCGCACCTGATCGCCGACCTGAAGCACCGCTTCGGCATCACCCGCCTCCACTAGATTGGCTCTGACCTGCGGTTATGCGGTGCACAACGGCTCCAGCGATACCGGTTTTGTCGACCAGCCAGGCATCACGTATGCTTTCCAAGCCTCCGGCGGGGCCGGATGGGAGCAAGTCCGCTTGAAGTTGCGAATGTGCAATGATGGCGGGGCCGCCCTCATCGTCTAGCGGCCCAGGACGCCGCCCTTTCAAGGCGGTAGCACGGGTTCGAATCCCGTTGGGGGCACGACCGGCGCAAGCCGGAGCAACACAAGCTAGGTCCTGTGGAGCAGTTGGAGTGCTCGCCGCCCTGTCAAGGCGGAGGTCGCGGGTTCAAGTCCCGTCAGGACCGCAGCGCTGACGCCGCGCCTCGCGCGGCGTTCTGCGTATCGGAGCAGGTGACCCTGCCAGCGGTTCATCCGGTTGGCGGGTAGCATGAGCCGAGCAACACGGCCAGGTAGCTCAGTTGGTACGAGCGTCCGACTGAAAATCGGAAGGTCGGCGGTTCGACCCCGCCCCTGGCCACATAGCCTTTCGCCGGGCTATCCAGGGGAAACGCCCCACCGAGGTTTACTCCGGTGGGGCGTTTCTCTGCGTGTGGGGACACCGTGGGGACAGCTTGCCCCCTACCGCTGCCCGCTCTGCCCTTTCGGCAGGGCCGCCGCGAGCCTGTCGACCGTCTCCCGCACACCCTCGACGTGGCCGCTCGTGCGCCGCTCGATCCGATCCACGGCGCTCGCGTCGCCGAGCAGCCGGATGGCCGTCGCGCCGAGCAGCAGAGCCACCGTCGCCAAGAAAACGAACCGGGCGGTGATCGGCGGATGCTCGGTGCCGAAGGCGACGGCGGCCAGGTAACCGAACAGGGCCAGGGAGGCGGCCGCGACGACACGTCCGGCGATCAGCATCTTGCGGTGGTGGTGCATGGGGTCAGCTCCTCGTTGCCGATGTGCTGGGGAGGGGGGAGGGAGGGGGGGAGCCTCCGGCCGGCGGCGGGCGAGGTGCGACGCGAACACGATGACCGGCACATACGCGCAAGCCGCCTCCCCCCGGTGGCTGGTCGCCGGTCCCATGGGTGGGATTACCGGCAGGGAGCCATCGTGACGCAGACGGGCAGTTCGCGCACCACTGTGTGAGATTGATTTACGTCGACCTAGTGAGGTTTTGCACCGTTATCTATGCCTTAGGGCTACCGACATGGCGTCATCTGCAAATTGCCCCTTGACTCACCGGCAGGACAGATCACCCATGCGAGCACGATTCGCTACCGACCGATTCGCAAGATCGACGATCTAGCGGATCGTCAGCTCAACCCGGTCCGCCGGATGCACCCCGACAACTCGACCACCGAGCGAGATGACCTGGACGTGCTCCCCCACCGTCATGCCGTGCTCTCGCCGTTCCGCCGCCGTGGCTGGCCGGCTGATCACGGTCGCGCCGCGTTGCACCGCGACCTGCCGACGCTGCTCCGGCGCCCGCACCCGAGTCCCCAGACTCGGCTCCGTCACCACCAGGCCCTCGGCCCGCAGGACGGCGAGGGTCCGGCGGACCGTCTCCCGGCTCACCCCGTAGGTCTGCTCCAGCACTCTGCTCGACGGCAGCAGCTGGCCCGGAGCGATGGCACCCGATGTGATCGACGCACGCAACGCGTCAGCGACCTGCTGATACACAGCACGCTCCGACTGAGGATCGATCACCCTGCGCACGGTACGGAGCCCGCGACCACAAAGGACCCGGGGATCCGGGGGCCCGGGGATCCCCGGCACGTGGCGGGGGGCCCGGTGACGCGTACCGGACCCCCCGCCGCGCCCGACCCGCGTCGAGGGGCAAGCCCCAGCGTATCGGGACGCACCGACGCCGGTCACTACGCGGCAGCGTGCACGATGAGTACGCTCGATGCCGTGCCCAACGGCATCATTCGATTCGGCAAGGAGGGCAGGCAGGGTGACCCCCAACCCGCTGGCCAGGACTCGTAGGCTCGGCGCCGCGTTGCTCGCGCTGCGCACGCAACGCGGCTACAGCCACGCCGAGCTTGGCCGCAAGGCCGGCATCAGCGCGTCCGTCATCTCGCGCACGGAGAACCCGCTCGGCGACCCGGGCCGCAAACCCGGCCTCCTCTCCGTACGGCTGCTGCTCGACGCCCTCGACGTGCCCCGTGGCAGCCGGGAGTGGACTGCCATCGAGAGCCTGGCCGAGGACGCCGCCAGCAGTCGATGGTGGGACGCCGCGGCGTACACGCGGATGGGCGACGGGCAACGCACCTACGCGCTCGTCGAGGCAGGCGCGAGCACAATCCGGGAGTACGCCGGGCTGCTGCTTCCCGGCATCGTGCAGACCGCCGCGTACGCCCGGCACCGGGTGCTGGCGGTGACCGGCGACGCTCCTGTCACCGACCCGGAACCGATCGTGCGAGGACGCCTGGAGCGGCAACGCCAGACGGTCGGCGGCGGCCTGGCCCAGTACCAGCTCGTCCTCGAAGAGCAAGCGATCCGCCGGCGGCCGGTACCCGCGGAGGTGATGCTGGAGCAGCTTCGTCACCTCCTGGCCTTGATGGAGGGCGACGGGGTGAGCGTGCGGATCGTGCCGGTCGACGCGCAACCCGGTGACGGGTTCGCGCCGCGGGCGCCGCACGCCCATGTGACCTACCCCGACATGGACGACCCGCCGATCGTGGTGGTCGACAACGTCACCAAGGCGCTGCTGATCACCGACCCGGTGGAGGTGTCGGGGTATGCGCAGCTGCACCAGCGGCTGCGCGAGGCCGCACTGTCTGACGCGGACAGCGCGGTGTACATCCGCCAGGCGGCGGCCGAGCTGGCCGCCACGATCTGAGGAGACCCATGTCCGACCCGCAGCAGTTCCGCAACACGACCGACCCCCGATTCACCGAGTGGATGAAGTCGCCGGAGTCCGGTGGCAACGAGGGGTGCCTGTACGTCTCGACCGCCACGGACGGCTCCGGCGACGTGGCCCTGGCCGAGAGCGAGGACGGCCCGGACGCCCCGATCCAGGTGGTCCCGAGGGCGTCGTGGGACGCCTTCCTGGCCGGTGCTCGATCGGGGGCGTTCGACCACATCTGATCCTGCTTGACGAGGGGGCCGGCACCGGTTGGTGTCGGCCCCCTTCTATGTTGCTGCCCGTGTTGCCCTTGTGACCTTGGGCGAACGATGCCAGGGTGACAAATGCCGAGGCGAATCATTCGCAGCGGTTACGGGCACGGCGTGAGCGACGGTCCCCCCGTCCGCGAGCACCGGGCTCGGGGCAGCGGCGGCGGTGACCATCCGAACCCGACGCGATGTGTGCGACCACCGTCGCCGCTGCCTACCTGGAAGGGCAGGGGCGGCCGTGCCGGACGGGGCCGGCCGCCTCGGTCCCTGAGGCGAGAGGGCACCGCGATGAGGCTCCCGTTCCGCCGGCGCCGCCGGCCCGCGCAACCCGCACAACCCGTCCCCATCCCGACCGTCATTTCCGCGCCGCCCGCGGGGCAGACGGCTCGCATCTGCGGAGACATGCGGTGATGGGCGAGGAGCCCACCACCATCCGGGCGGTGCGCGTCGAGCTGGGCGAGCGGTCCGTTCGGGCGCTCACCGACCGCCTGGAGGGCGAGCACCTGCCCCGGCGGCCGGAGTGGACCTGCCTGACGTGCGAGCAGGAGTGGCCGTGCGACCCGGCGCGGATGCGCCTCGCCGAGGCGTACGGCGACAACCGGATCTCCTTGTCGATGTACCTGGCGTCGCTGCTGTACGTGGCCCTGCCGGAGATGCCGCAGACGCCCTCAGCCGAGCTGCACGAGCGGTTACCTGCTGCCATCCGGCGCAGGTGAAGATCAGCCGGAGCAGGTCGTCCCGGACTACCTCGGGCGAGTCCGGT
>NZ_JBFAPG010000299.1:0-8003 GCF_040675595.1 Micromonospora sp. NPDC049580 | reverse complement strand
GCCCGGGTCAGCCACCGGCGAGGTCAGTGCCGGGCGGTGCCGTTGTCGCTGACCGGCTGCCCGAAGGCCAGGAACGGTACGGGCGTCGGGGCCTCGGGTCGCGTGAAGATCCGCTCGGCGTCGTTGGTCGGCATCCCCGACGTGGCCGTCCGGTCGGCCGGCTCCACCGGGTACCGCATGGGCGCCCCACCCGGGCGCTCGCCGTCGGCATGGTCACCACCGGCGTGCTCGGCCTCGGCGTGCTCAGCATGGGCGTGCTCACCACCGGCATGCTCAGCATCGGCATGCTCAGCATCGGCGTGCTCACCACCGGCGTGCGTGGCATCGGCGTGCGTGACCTCCGCATGCTCGACCTCGGCCCGGGCTTGGTCGGCCCGGGTGTCGTCGGCGTCGAGCCGGTCGGCGTCGGCGCGGTCGCTCGCGGGCCGGTCCACGGGGAGCAGGTCGACACCTGCGCGGGACGGGTTCGACCGGGGGCCGACCATCGGGTACTCGGCGGTCTCCGTGCCGCCGGCCGCGGCGGCCATCACGGCGGCGGCGGCCAGGTCGGCCACCCGCTTCGCCTCGCGTTGCACCCGGGCGCGGACCTCCTTGGCGTGCCGCTCGGCGGAATCCCCGGCCCGTCGGGCCTCGTCCAGCCGGGCCGCCTCGGCGGTCAGGTCCCGGCGCACCTCGCCCAACCGCTGCTGGACGCGGGACAGCTCGTTCTCCAGGGTCTCGCCCTCCTGGCGTACCTCCGCGAGCTGCTGCTGGGCGGTCGCCAGCTCGGCGTGCAGCTGGGCCGACTCCTGCCGGCGCTCCTCGATCTCCTGCTGGAGCGCGGTCAGCTGCTCCTGGTGGCTGGCCGCCTGCTCGTCGGCCCGGTTACGCAGCTCGGTCACGTGCTGCTGCGCCTCGGCCAGCAGCGCGGCGATCTGCTGCTCGGTGGAGCTGCGCTGCTCGGCCAGCTCCTCCTCCGCGGCGGCCTGCAACTCGGCGATCTCCTGCTCGGCGGCGCTGCGCCGCTCGGCGACCTCGCGCTCCACCCCGGCCTGCCACTGGGCCATCTCCTGCTGGTTCTTGGCCCGGGCGGCCTGAACCTCCTGCTGGATCTGGGTGCGGGCCGACTTCATGAGGGCATCGGCGGCGACCCGGGTCTGGTTGAGCTGCTGCGCGCTCTGTTCGGTGATGCGCTTCGCCTCGTGCTGGGCGCGCTCGTGCGCGGCCTCGCCGTCGGCGCGCAACTGCTCGGCGCGCTCCCGGATCGCGGTCAGCTCGGCCTCGGCCACGGCGCGCCGCTCCTCGTACGCCTGTTCCTGCTCGGTGCGCCGCGCGGCCAGCTCCTCCGACAGGTCCTGGCGTGCCTGCGCGGCCCGCTCGCGGGTGTCGGCGAGGATCCGCTCGGCCTCGGTGCGCAGCTCGTTGGCCCGGTCGCTGGCCGACTCGGTGATGAGGGCGGCCTGCTTCTCGGCGAGGGTCAGGATCTCGCCGACCATCGGGCCCAGATCCTGGAACGAGGCGCGGTCCACCTGCACCGGCTGCTCGTGCAGCTCGGACAGCTCGGCGCGCAGCCGCTGCACCTCGGCGGTCAGCTCACGAACCCGCACCGCGGAACGTCCGTGCTCGCCGCTGAGCATCGCGATCTGGCCGTCGAGCTGCTCCAGGTGCCGGTCCACCTGGCGTTTGTCGTAGCCGCGCAGGGCGAGCTCGAAGGTTGGCCGCGAGGCCGCGTCGTCGCGTGCTGCGAGCGGCTCAGCGCCGATGGACATGCACCATCCTCCGTACGATCGGGGGCGTCAGGGCCGGCGGTCAACCGCCCCTGCGGGCCGTGAGTGTGGCGCAACGCTACCGCCGAGCCCACCCCCGTGCGAAGGCCCGTCCCGCCTCCGCGCCACACCGTGGTCGATCGTGGAGCCGCGGTGCCCAAAAGGCCCTGATCCGCGGCTCTTGTCATGCACCACGACTCCACGATCGGCCGGTTCAGCGGCGGCGAGCCAGCAGGACCGCGTCGTGGTGGACGACGTCGTGCGGCCCGGGACGTGGGCGGGTGTCGGTGACGAGCACGTCCCACCGGGTCGGGTCCAGCGAGGCGGCCACGTCCTCGGCGGTGTACATCATGTCGGGCATGTGCATCCGGTGCCCCGGCGTCCACAGGTCCGACGGGTGGTGCCCGACGATCAGCAGCAGGCCGCCCGGGGCCACCGCGTCGGCCAGCCGGGCGAACAACTCCCGCCGCTGCGTCGGCGGCAGGTGCATGAACTGCGCCGACACCAGGTCGTACGCCTCCTCGGCGGGCGGCTTGTCGCGCAGGTCGGCGTGCGTGAACTCGATCCGGTCACCTACCCCGGCGGTCTCGGCGTGCTCGGCGGCCCGGGTCAGCGCGGTGGTCGAGATGTCCACAGCGGTCACCCGCCAGCCGCGCTCGGCCAGCCACACCGCGTCGGCGCCCTCGCCGCTGCCCACGTCCAGCGCCCGCCCCGGGGCCAGATCGGCGGCCTCGGCGACCAGTTGTGGGTTCGGGCGCCCACTCCAGACGGCCGGCTTGGCCTGGTACCGCTCCTCCCACGCCGGCTCCTCGAAGGTGGTGGCCACCAACTGCCGGTACGCGGTGACCGCGTCGCGGGTGTCCTCGACGATGAGGTCGGCGTTGATCGCCGCCGCGGCGGCGAGGCCGGCGGCGGCGGACGTGATGACCTGGCCACGCAGGTCGGCCACGTTACCGGCCACCCAGACACCCGGCACGGTCGTCGCCCCGGTCGCGTCGGCCGGGATCTGGGTGCCGATCACGTGCCCACCCATCGTCACCTCCTCCGGGGCCAGGCCCAGCCCCACCAGCAGGTCGGCGCGGGGCGCCGTGCGGGTCGTGACCACGACCACGTCGAGCGCCACCACCCGGCCGTCGGCGAGCCGTACTCCGTTCAGCGCGTCCCCGTTCACCTCCAGCGCGGCGACCGGGCCGGGCACCACCGCGATGCCCCGGGCGGCCAGCCGCTCGGCCGTCTCCTCGTCCGGGGTCGGGGCGTCGTGCAGCAGGAGCAGCACGTCGGAGGTCCACTGCCGCCACATCTCGGCCTGGTGCACGGACATCGGCCCGGTCGCCAGCACGCCGACCCGCCGGTCCCGCGCCTCCCAGCCGTGGCAGTACGGGCAGTGCAGCACGTCACGGCCCCACCGCTGCGCCACCCCGGGCACGTCGGGCAACTCGTCGGTGAGCCCGGTGGCCACCAGCAGGCGGCGGGCCCGCACCGAATTCCCGTCGTCGAGGGCGAGCCGGAAGCCGTCGTCGTCGCGGGTGACGGTCTGGACCCGGCCGGCGCGGAACTGCCCGCCGTACCCGGCCACCTCGGCGCGTCCGGCCGCGAGCAGCTCGCCCGGCGGCGTCCCCTCGCGGCCCAGGTAGTTGTGCACGTGGTCGGCCGGCGCGTTACGCGGCTCGCCGGAGTCGACCACCAGCACCGACCGCCGGGCCCGGCTCAGCGCCAGGGCCCCGCTGAGCCCGGCCGCGCCGCCGCCCACCACCACCACGTCGTATGTCTCGTCCACCGGAATGTCCCCCTACTTGTCGGCTGAGCCCACCATCCGTCGCCGCAACCCGGGTGGCAAGTATCCTTGCCGTTATGGCAAACGAGGACAGCGTCGCGCTGGCGGCCGTCGGTCCCCGGCTACGTGCCCTGCGCCACCAGCGCGGCATCACGCTGACCCAGCTCGCCGAGCTGACCGGCATCTCGGTGAGCACCCTGTCCCGGCTGGAGTCCGGCACCCGCCGGCCCACCCTGGAGCTGCTGCTCCCGCTGGCGCGGGCGTACCAGGTGGCGCTGGACGAGCTGGTGGACGCCCCGGCCACCGGCGACCCCCGCGTACGCCCCACGCCGATCGTCAGGCACGGCGTGACGCACCTGCCGCTGACCCGCCGACCGGGCGGCCTCCAAGCGTTCAAGCAGATCTTCCCGCCGGACCCGTCCGCCGGCGGACGCACTCCGCAGGTCCACGAGGGGTACGAGTGGCTCTACGTGCTCTCCGGCCGGCTGCGCCTGCTGCTCGGTGAGCGCGACCTCATCCTTACGCCCGGGGAGGTGGCCGAGTTCGACACCCGCGTCCCGCACCTCTTCTTCAATCCCGGCCCCGGCACCGCCGAGGCGCTCAGCCTCTTCGGGCCGCAGGGGGAGCGGCTGCACGTCCGCGCCCGCCCCGCCACCTCCGACCGGGGGTAGTCGGGCGAGCTGGCCTGCTGGCCGGTGCTCTGCTTGTGAGTCGTTCCTACCGTGTGGGCATGGCCACCGGGCGGACGAGCGGGCTGAGTACGACGCAGGGCCACTACTGGCACGCCATCCTGCTCGGAAATGTCCCGCTGGCGCGTCGGCTGCGAGCGAGGGCGGAGCTCGACAGACGGAGCCTGGGGGGCGTGCTGGTCGGCATGTTCATCGTCATGGTCGACTGGCTGCGTCTGGACCTGTACAGCCCGGCGGAGATCCGCCGGTTTGCTGAGCGGGTGGCCCGGCTCACCCACGCGACCTTGGGCGTCACCGAGGGCGAGGTGTCGCGGCTCATTGATCGGGAGTTGGGAGTGGCGGCCGACGATGACGTCCGCCCCGTACGGCACGGAACGACGGAGCTGGCGGTGGTCATCACCGCCGCCGGTGATCTCGAGCTGAAGCCCGGCGAGATCGATCGTCTGATCAGCACCGCGGAAGGGATCGCCAGACAGCGGGGCATCGATCTCCCCGTCTACCGACCCGGGCTCATCATGCGTTGTCGCTTCGAGATCGCAGAGGGCCGTTGGTACGGGTACCCGGCCCGGAGACGCTGGAGCGCCGAGCGGATGGGCGCCTTCGTCGGCTGGCTGCGGGACGACAGCACCGCCTGAACGAGAAGCCGGGCGGGATAACAGCACGATTCCTGGTGTGGCATGGTGCCGGGATGTTTGACAGCCGTGCGGCCCTGGAAGCCGTGGTCCGGCATGCCGTGGAGCTTGAGGACGATTACGACGAGATAGCGCCGACCCTCGCCTCGCTCCAGGCATGCGGGGACACCATCCTGGTGCCACTGCTTCAGCAGGCACTGGCCCGGTTCCTCGACGAGAAGAACTTCTACGGCCGCGACCTGATTGCCGGCGTCCTGGCTGGCATCCAGAAGGTGGCGGCGCTCCCGGTGTTGCTGGGCGCCGCAGCGCGCGACCTGGGGGATGACCAGGACAGTCTGCAGGCCGAGATCATCGACCTGCTGGGTACGGACCGGGACGCCAGCCGGCGCATCGTGCTGGAGTCGGTCACGAGTGACACGGCCGAGGTGCGTCGCGTGGCGTTGTGGGCGCTGGGGTTCGTGGTCGAGGCGGAGGATCTCGACCTGCTGGCCGCCGCCGCGGCCGACACCGACCCGACGGTCAGGTCGATCGCGGTCGGCTCGGTCCCCGATCCCGCCGGCGACGACCGGGCGTTTCGCCTACTCGTTCTGGCGTTGAGGGACCGTGATGAGCGGGTGCGGGTCTCGGCAGTGAGCAGACTCGGCTACACCGGCCGGGCTGACGCCGTGACGCCACTGGTGGCGGTTGCCGCGGACCCGGCGGCGCGGGTGCGGTCGATGACCGCGTACACGCTGGGGCGACTCGGCGTGCGCGAGGCGACGCCGACGTTGCAGCGGCTGCTTCAGGACCCGGACCAGCACGTCCGCGAGGAGGCTGGGGAAGCCCTCGGCTCGGTCGGGGGGCCGGCGGCGGTCACGACGCTGCTGACGATGGCCGCTGCGGCGGATCCCCGGTTGAGGGCCCGAGCGGCCACATCGCTCGCGAAGGCCGTGGACTCGGATCCGAGGGTGCGGCCGCAGCTCGCGGTGCTGGCGCGAGACGACGAGGCGGTGGTACGGGCGGCGACCATCAGTGGCCTTGCCGGCGCCGGTGTCGGCTCATCGGAGTGGGGGCAGCTCCTGGCGGAGGTGGCGGACGACCGCGACCCGATGGTTCGCCAGCGTGTCGCGGTTCTGGTCCGACGTCTCGCTCCTGACGCCGCGCCGGAGATCCTCCACCGCTACACCACCGATCCCGACCCGACTCTGCGTCGGCTCGCTGCCACCGAACTCGGCCGACTAGCCGAGCCCAACGCCGCTGACGCGGGGCACGGACGAGGCGGCGCTGATGAGCAACGGTAGCGACGAGCACATCGTTGCCCATCGACCGGTCACCGAGACCGGGACGTGGGCGCTCAATCCGCACCTCACCGTCGCCGACGTGCGCACGGACGTCGCCGCGGTCCGGGTGGGACCTCGTGGCGCGTTCTCCGTGAACAGCGTGGGAGTGAGCGGAACGCCCTTCCCGTTGAGTTTCAGCGTTCGCGAGACGGACGGCTCCTGGATGGTCGGTGCGACTGCGGCGCGGGCCGTGGAACTGGCCGACGTGCTCATGCCTTCCGGCAACGGCACGATCATGGTCGTTGGCCTGGAGACGAACAGCTTCCTGGACGAGGAGTACCAGCAGTGGCTGCCGTCGCGGATCGCGGCGGAGCAAGGCGTCAGCTTCGAGGCGCATGATGTTCGCGTGCTGGCGTCTGGCGTCGTCGGCCTCAGCGAAGAGGCCCTACTGATCGACCGGGAGCAGCTATCCCGCTTCCTGGCCGGTTGGTCACCCTACGAACTGACGCTGCTCGACCTTGCGGGTACGCCGACCGCCGAGCGCCTCGACGAGATGATCGTGGCTGTCGGAACCGCCGGGTTCGACGAGCCGGTCCTGCCTGCTCTTCCCGGCTCGCGCCTGTTGTTCTCCGGGCATGACGACTGCTATGTCTCGGTCGAGACGACGGACCGGGCGGTACCCACGGCGCTCCTGGGCCGTCTCCTGGCACTGCTGGTTGGCTCGGCGCTGGTCGACACCTCGGTGGTGGAGGTGACGGCACCGCAGGTCGAGACCGTGGAGAGCCTGATCGAGGAGAGCCGGCACTGGGTCGGCGAGATCGTCAGCACGACGCGGGACGCAGTGACCGTTGATCTGCACGCTACGTCCGAACCGTGGCGGCTTGGTCAATCGGTCCCGGCGCAGGTCACTCGCAGGGCTGTCTACGACGTCGCGAACAGAGTGTGGCGGATGTCCGACGCGTTCGCGCCACTGCCAAAGGGGTGACGTCGACCGTCACAGCGTGGAGCGACATTCCGCGAGGGCCGGACCGGTCACCCTCCAGTCCGACCCTCGCGATTCTCAGCGCGGGGCGGCGAGAGGTGACGTCGACGGCCCGAAGGTGGTCAGGAACCGGTCGCGGAAGGTGTCCATCGGCCACACCGGCGCCTGCGGGCCGGGCCGCAGGCCGTCCTGCCAGCCCCAACCGGCGACCCGGTCCAGCACCGCCGGATCCCGGGCGACGATGGTGATCGGCACGTCCCGGCTGGCCCCCTCACCGGTCACCACCGGGGCCGGCTGGTGGTCGCCGAGAAAGACCAGCACCAGATCGTCGTCACCATAGCTCTGGACATAGGAGATCAGCGCCTGGAGTGAGTAGGCGACGGCCTGCCGGTAGCCGGCCCGGATCCGGCCGGTGTCCCGGTCGTCGGCATTGCCGTCGTCCTTCGCGCCAGCGTCACTGTGGTAGATCGAACCGTCGCCCACCTCGTCCCAGCCGATCATGCGGGGCACCGCCGTCCACGGCGAGTGGCTGGAGATCAGCGGGATCTCCGCCATGATCGGACGGTCCGCACCGGCGCGGACCCGCCGCTGGAAGAACGACAGCGTGTACTGGTCGGGCATCGGCGCGTAGCTGAACTTCGGGCCCCGGTAGCCGAGCGCCTCGGCGTCGTAGTAGCGGTCGTAGGAGAAGAAACCCTGCTCTGGCCAGGGCTGGGTGGCCGCCGGGAGCACCCCGACGGTCTGCCAGCCCGCCCGGCGGAACGCGCCGTTGAGGGTGAGCCGGTCGCTGGCCAGCAGGCTGCGGTGCCGCTGCTCGTTGTCCGTCCACAGACCGGACAGCAGCGTGTCGTGCGCCAACCAGCTGCCCCCGCCGAACGTGGGGGAGGTGAGGAAGCCGCTGCGCGCGGCGTACCCGGCCGCG
>NZ_JBFAPG010000298.1:0-8004 GCF_040675595.1 Micromonospora sp. NPDC049580 | reverse complement strand
GCCAGCGGCAGCGCGCCGGTCACCAGCGCCCGACCGAGGCGGCCCATCCCCCGCAGGTCGGCCAGGGCGGTGGCGACGATGTCGACGCGGCTGTCCGGGTCGTCGACCCAGTCCACCGGCACCTCGTGGATGCGCAGCCCGGCCCGTTGGGCGAGCACCAGCAGCTCGGTGTCGAAGAACCAGCCGGTGTCGCGTACGTGCGGGAGCAGCCCGGCGGCCACGTCCGCGCGGATGGCCTTGAACCCGCACTGCGCGTCGGAGAACCGCGCCGCCAGCGCGCCCCGCAGCAGCAGGTTGTAGGCCCGGGAGATCACCTCCCGCTTGGCGCCGCGCACCACCCGGGACGTACGCGCCAGCCGGGTGCCGATCGCCAGGTCGGAGTGGCCGGAGATGAGCGGCGCGACCAGAGGCAGCAGCGCCGCCAGGTCGGTGGACAGGTCCACGTCCATGTACGCCAGCACCGGCGCGGACGACGCGGACCACGCGGCGGACAGCGCCCGCCCCCGCCCCTTGGCGTCCAGGTGCCGTACGCCGACGCCGGGCAGCTCGGCGGCGAGCGCCTGGGCCACGGCCAGGGTGCCGTCCACGCTGGCGTTGTCGGCGACGGTGATCTGGAACGGGTACGGGAAGTGCTCGCTGAGATGCGCGTGCAACCGACGTACGCACGGCCCGAGGTCGGTCTCCTCGTTGTAGACCGGGATCACCACGTCCAGCACCGCGCCGGCGGTGGTGGACCGGGTCTGGACGGCGCGGGCGCCGCTGAGCGCGGTCACGACGCGTCCGCGCCGGTGCTCAGGTCGTAGACGGTGACTCCGTCCACGGTCTGCGCCGTGAAGGTCTCCGCGACCCAGGTGGAGATCTCCTGCGCGGCGGAGCTGCCACCGTTGGCCCGGAATCCGCCGCCACCCACGAAGTAGTGGATCTTGTGCTCGGCGACGTGACGCTGGAACTGCGCGAGCGTCGGTGACGGGTCGCTGCCGTTGAACCCGCCGATCGGCATCACCGGGTCACCGGTGGCCAACTGGTAGCCGGAGGCGTTGTTGGAACCGATGGTGGCCGCCACCCAGGTGTAGTCGTCGCTGTCGCGCTCCAGCAGCTCGCGCAGCGCGGCGCTGGGCTCGCGGGCGTCGAGCAGACCGCCCATGCCGCCGCCCTCCCGGCCACCACCGGCGCCGGGCAGCTGACCGCCGCCGGGAAAACCGCCCGGGAAGCCCGGCACCTGCGCACCGCCGGGAGCAGCGGGCACCTGCCCGCCGCCCGGGAAGCCGGGCATCTGCCCGCCGCCCGGGAAGCCGGGCATCTGCCCGCCGCCCGGGAAGCCCGGGAACTGTCCGCCGTTCTGGTTGCCGTTGCGGCCGTCGCCGCCGGGCGGCTGAGCGCCGTTGCGGCCGTCGCCGGGGAACTGCCCGCCGCCGGGGAACGCCATGCCGCCGGGCGGTCGTCCGCCGGGGAAGCCGCCGCGACCGAAACCGCCCGCCACCGCCGGGCCGGCGCTCGGGATCGAGCCGGTGTGCGGGGTTGCGGCGGTCTGCGCCGCGTACGCCGCCGGCCCCGCCAGGGCCGCCGCCGCGCCGACGCCGAGCACCACGGGCACCAGCCAGCGGGGCAGTCGGGCGGCCAGCAGGATCAGGGCCGCGCCGAGCAGGCCGGCGACCAGCACGGCGGTACGCAGCCACGGGTACCAGTCGGGGCTGCGCCCGAGCAGCACCCACGCCCACCAGACGGTGACCGCGAGGGTGGCGGCGAGCGTCACCGTGGCGGCCAGCGGACGCCACCGCTGCCATCGGGACACCACCACCGGTTCGTCAGGCGTGCCGGCGACCGGGGCCGGCCGCGGTCGGCGCTGCCGCCAGAGCAGGGTGACGCCGATGCCGACAAGCGCGCCGACGGCCGGTGCGAGCGCCACGGTGTAGTAGGCGTGGAAGATCCCGGACATGAAGCTGAAGATCAGACCGGTGACCAGCAGCCAACCGCCCCACAGCAGCAGGCCGGCCCGGGTGCGGTCGGTACGCGCGGCCCGCCCGGCCACCAGCAGGCCCGCGACCAGCAGGATCAGCGCGGCCGGCAGCAGCCAGGAGATCTGACCGCCGACCTCGCCGTCGAACATCCGCAGCAGGCCGGTCTGCCCGGAGAACGGGCCACCGCCACCGCCCATCCGCCCGGCACCACCGCCGCCGACGCTGCCCACCTCGTCGCCGGTGATCCGGCCGAGGCCGTTGTAGCCGAGGGTCAGCTCCAGGATGCTGTTGCCCTGCGAACCGCCGATGTACGGGCGGGCGCTGGCCGGGACGAGTTCGACGACGGCCACCCACCAACCGGCGGACACCACCACCGCGAGACCGGCCAGCAGCAGTTGCCGCACCCGCCGCCACAGCCCGGTCGGCGCGGCCAGCAGGTAGACGCCGGCGAACACCGGCACCAGCAGGAACGCCTGGAGCATCTTGGTCAGGAAGCCGAAGCCGACCAGCACGCCGGCCAGCACGATCCACCGGGTGCTGGCCGTCTCCAGCGCGCGCACGGTGGCGTACGCGCCGCCGACCAGCAGCAGCACGAGCAGCGCGTCCGGGTTGTTGAAGCGGAACATGAGCGTCGCCACCGGGGTGAGGGCGAGGACCGCACCGGCGATCAGGCCGGCGACCGGCCCGTACCAGCGCTTGACGCTCGCGTACAGCACGCCGACGGAGGCGACCCCGCAGAGCGCCTGCGGAACGAGCATCGCCCAGCTGTTGAGCCCGAAGACGCGCACCGACAGGGCCATCAGCCACAGCGAGGCGGGCGTCTTGTCCACGGTGATCGAGTTGGCCGCGTCCGACGAGCCGTAGAAGAACGCCTTCCCGCTCACCGAGCCGGCCTGCACGGCGGCCGCGTAGAACGAGTTGGCCCAGCCGGAGGCGGCCAGGCCCCAGAGGTACAGCAGGCCGGTGCCCAGGAGCAGGACCACCAGCGCGGGCCGGGTCCAGGTCGGCGCGCGGCCCGCCGGCGGCGAGTGTTCCTCGGGGCGCGTGGTCGTGCGCGGCGGCCTCTCCGGTTCGGCGGGCGTCGTCGGCAGGGTGTCTGTTCTGTCCATGCGGCCAGCCTCGGCGGCCGGACTGGCGGGACCCCGTGCGCCGACTATGTGTCAGCTGTGGGATTCGGCAGGCGGACGACGAACACGGTCCGCCCCGGCCGGCTGTCGACGGTGACCGTGCCGTGGTGGGCCTCCACCACGGCCGCCACGATCGCCAGGCCGAGGCCGGTGCTGCCGTGCGCCCGGGACCGGGAGCTGTCGCCCCGGGCGAACCGCTCGAACATCTCCGGTCGCAGCTCCGCCGGCACCCCCGGCCCGTCGTCGGCGACGGTGAGCACGGCGGCGTCCGCCTCGACGGCCAGGGTGGTGGTGACCGTCGTTCCCGGCGGGGTGTGCACGCGGGCGTTGGCCAGCAGGTTCGCCACCACCTGGTGCAGGCGGGCGGCGTCGCCGGGCACCCGGATGACCACCTCGGGCAGGTCGAGCTGCCAGCGGTGCTCGGGGCCGGCCACGTGCGCGTCGCTGACCGCGTCCACCACGAGGGCGGACAGGTCGACCGGGTCCACGGCGAGCGGCCGGCCGGTGTCGAGCCGGGCCAGCAGCAGCAGGTCGTCGACGAGACTGGTCATCCGGGTGCTCTCCGACTCGACGCGGCGCAGCGCGTGCGCCACGTCGGCGGGGACCTCGTCACGGCCGCGCCGGGCCACCTCGGCGTACCCCCGGATCGCCGCGAGGGGGGTCCGCAGCTCGTGGCTGGCGTCGGCGACGAACTGGCGTACCCGGGTCTCGCTGGCCTGCCGCGCGGACAGCGCGTCGGCGACGTGGCCGAGCATCCGGTTGAGCGCCACGCCGACCTGGCCGACCTCGGTCCGCGGGTCGGTGTCCCCGGCCGGCACCCGGACGGCGAGCGCGACCTCGCCCCGGTCCAGCGGCAGCTCGGTGACCCGGGTGGCGGTGGCGGCCACCCGGTTCAGCGGTCGCAGCGTGGCGCGCACGATCAGCGCGCCGGCTGCACCGGCGAGGAGCAGCCCGACGGCGGCCACCCCGGCCTGCGCGGCGACCAGCGCCCAGACGGTGTCCTGTACGCCGCTGAGCGGGATCGCCACGGCCAGCACGTCCCCGCTGGGTAGCTGCCGCGCCACCGCCCGGACGTCGCCCTCGCCGAGGGTGACGGTGCGCGGCCGACCGTCGGTGGGCAGCGCGACCAGCCGCGCGGCGTCCGCGGCGGGGACGTCGGCGAGGCTGCCGCTCTCGGTGCTCCTCGTCGCCGTGGTGACGCCGTCGGCGAGGCGTACGGCCAGCGAGCCCGGCGGGAAGCCACGCGGAGGCTCCGGCGGGGGCGGGCCGACGGCGCCCGGAGGCGTGGCGGGCCACCCGGGGTCGCCGCCCTGGCGGAACCACGGCGGCACGTCGGCGCGCGGCCGGTCCCCCATCGTCAACTGATTGTCGACCTGGCCGACCAGGAAGTGCCGCAGGGCGACCGTGGTGAGTCCGCCGATCGCGACGCTGACCAGGGCGAGCAGTGCCACCAGGGCGAATACCAGCCGGGCCCGCAGCGACCGGCCGGCCAGCCACCGCCGGGCGGTGCGCAGCGGCCGGCGGCGCGGCCGTACGTCAGTCGGCGGGTTTGAGGACATAGCCCGCGCCGCGCAGCGTGTGGATCATCGGCGGCCGGCCGGCGTCGATCTTCTTGCGCAGGTACGAGATGTACAGCTCCACCACGTTGGCCTGGCCGCCGAAATCGTAGTTCCACACCCGGTCGAGGATCTGCGCCTTGCTGAGCACCCGGCGCGGGTTGCGCATCAGGTAGCGCAACAGCTCGAACTCGGTCGCGGTCAGCGTGATGAGCTGGCCGGCGCGGCGGACCTCGTGGCTGTCCTCGTCGAGGCTGAGGTCGCCGACGGTCAGCACCGCCTCCTCCTGGGCGGCGACCGCGAAGCCGGAGCGGCGCAGCAGCGCGCGCAGCCGGGCGATCACCTCCTCCAGGCTGAACGGCTTGGTCACGTAGTCGTTGCCGCCCACGGTCAGCCCGGCGATGCGTTCCTCGACCGCGTCGCGGGCGGTCAGGAACAGCACCGGCACGGTGGGGGCGTGCTCGCGCAGCCGGCGCAGCACCTGGAAGCCGTCCAGGTCGGGCAGCATGACGTCGAGCACGACGGCGTCCGGCTGGAACTGCCGCGCGGCGCTCAGCGCCGCCATGCCGTTGCCGGCGCTGCGCACCTGCCAGCCCTCGTAGCGCAGCGCCATCGACAGCAGGTCGGTCAGTGTCGCCTCGTCGTCGACCACCAGCACCCGGACCGGTTCGCCGTCGGGACGGCGCAACTCGATCCGGCCCGGCACGGTCTGCCCCTGGATGACCATGTCCCCCATCGTGGGCGTGTCCGCTGTGTCGTGCCTCTGCCCCACCTGTGTGGCAGCTGTGCGGCCGGGCCGCCGGACCACCGTTCAGCCCTCGCCCGTGCTCACTCGGACACCCCGTACGCGTCGGTCCGCACGAACCGCATGCTCCACCCGCCCAGGCCGTCCGGCTGGTCGCGTTCGTAGAGGTGGTCGGGACCGGGTTGCGTCGGGCCGGTGCCGTCCGGGTGCCGCATGATCCAACGCGGCGGCGGAGCCCCGTCCGGCCCGGCCGGAACCTCGCGGACCAGGCCGTCCGCGGGACCGCCGACGAAGCGTACGGTGACCTCGCTCATCGCGGTGTCTCCCCGGTGACCGTGCCGGCACGCTCGGTGCGCCCAGCCCTGGCTCGCAAGCTACCGCACCCGCCACCGGCCCGCGCCGGTGTACGCCGGGATCGGCCAAGCCCGATCACCGCACGGTTTGCCCAGCTCGGACCCCGGGTACCGCGTTCGGAGGCACCCGCCGTCGGCGGGCGAGGGCGAGGAGTGGTCGATGCGCACGCTGGATGGGCGGTATCAGCTCGAACAGCGTATCGGCGTGGGCGGGATGTCCGAGGTGTGGCGAGCCCACGACCGGGTGCTGGACCGGCCGGTCGCGGTGAAGCTCATCTCGCCCGGCCCGGAGGATCTGCACGACACGGTGGACCGCATCCGCACGGAGGCCCGCTCCGCGGCGCGGCTCGTGCACCCGAACGTCGCGAGCGTGCACGACTTCGGCACCTCCTCGACGCTGCCCGGCCGTCGGGCGCCCTACATCGTGATGGAGCTGGCCGAGGGCGAGACGCTCGCCGCGCATCTGCGGGCCGGTCCACTGGACTGGCGCATCTCGGTGCGGGTCTGCGCCGAGGTCGCCGCCGCGCTGTCCGCCGCCCACGCGAGCGGCATCGTCCACCGCGACGTGAAGCCGGCCAACGTCATGCTCACCCCGGTCGGGGTGAAGGTCCTCGACTTCGGCATCGCCACCCCGTCCGGGGTCGCGGACCCGATACCGCACGGCATGGTGTTCGGCACCCCGGCGTACCTGGCGCCCGAGCAGCTCGACGGCACACCGGCCACCCCGGCGGCCGACATGTACGCCCTCGGCGTGCTGCTCTACTACTGCCTGACCAGTCGGCTGCCCTACCGGGCGAGCAACGCGGCCGAGCTGCTGACCGAGCGTCGGACCCAACCTCCGGAGCCGCTGCCCGAGATCGACGGGCTGCCGCCGGAGGTGTCCGAGCTGTGCCGCTCCTGCCTGGCCGACGACCCGGCGCAGCGTCCGACAAGCCTGGTCGCCGCGCTGCTGCTGGCCGAGGCCGTGGACGCCCGGGTGTACGTGCCGATGATGATCCCCACGCCACGCCGACCTGCGGCGACGTCGCCGTGGAACGAGCGGGCCGCCGCGGAGGCCACCGAGGCCCTGTCGATGGTCGACGGGCCCTGAACCCGGGGTGGCCCCGCGTTTCGCCCGCTCGCGGCCGGGTAGCCGGGCGGGGAGCGACGGGAGGAACGCGATGCCGAGCCCCAGTTCCTGGCTGCACGAGGCCACCGCGACGGCCGAGGGCGGCCACGTACGCACCGACGACGGAGGGCTCTCCACGCCGCTGGCGTCGCCGCTGGCGGCGCACTGCACCGGCCTGAGACCGGAGCAGTTGTTGGCCGCGGCCTTCGCGTCCTGCCTGCACCACGCGGCGGTGGAGGCGGCCGGGGAGATCACGAACGAGGCGCACACGGTCCAGGTACGCGCCGAGGCGAAGCTGGGCCGCGACGACGACGGCCGGTACCGGGCCGACGTGCACGCCTCGATCTCCTCCGCCGGCCTGAGCCGCGCCCAGCTGGCCGATCTGGTCGAGTACGCCGACCGGCTCTGGCCGTTCTCCAGCGGCGACAACACGCGGCACCGACTGACCGTGACCCCGGCGGAGAACGGCCGGCACTGATCCCGGGCCGATTCGCGGCTTTTCGGATGCCGCCTCCGCCGGACGACCACCGTGGGCCCCCACCGTTCGGTGGAGCGGGCATCCTCCGAAGGGAGGAGCGCCGGGGAGCGGCCGAAGGCGGCGCCGGAGACCGCAGCGACGACCGGGTTAGCCGGTCCAATCGGGAATACCCGGCTTGCCTGATCGGCGAGGTTTCATGGGTTCGACCGGCCTTCCGCCCGATATGACAGCCATGATCCGGGCAAATTGTGGCGCATGCCACCGTACGGGCCGATGGCAGCGGGCGGTCGACTATCTAGCCTCGGCGGGTGCATCCCGTCGACCCCGCTGCCCAGAAGCTGACCGACGCGCTCTCGACCACCCGTTCGGGCGACGCCGCATCAACCGAACGGACGATCGGCCGTCACCGGGTCCCCGACCCGCCGCGCCGCGCCCGGCTGGGCTCCACCCCCATCCGGGTCGCCCTGGCCACCGGCGTCACCTGCTGCCTCGGCCTGGGCGCGTTCGCCGTCGCCCGTGGCGCCGAGGACGCGCCGCAGCCCGTACGACCGATGGCCGATGCGCTGGCCGACCGCGCCGCCATCGCCGACGAGCGCGCCTCCCGGTCGCTGGACCGCGACGCCGCCCCCGCCCGGGTCCTCCCCACGACCCCCACAGCGTCGCCGACCGCCACCCCCAG
>NZ_JBFAPG010000297.1:0-8064 GCF_040675595.1 Micromonospora sp. NPDC049580 | reverse complement strand
CGCTCGTCCTATCTGACGCGCGGGGCGCGCCGGGGGTTCCCGGACCGGGCTCTGCCCGGGCAGGTGACCTGCCCGGGCATCGCCGTGGTGCGGGTGTCGCCTGATCCGAGGATCAGAAGAAGCGGACGTTGGTGTAGATGCCGTCCTGCGACAGAACCTTGATCTTCCGGCCGGTCGCCGGGAGCTTGACGCCGTGGTTCGGCAGCTCCGGGTACCAGTACTGCTGGGTGTCGTCGAACAGAGGCTGCGCGGCCTGGCCCCGGACGTACTGGGGTTGGCTGTCGATGTGCAGCGTGAACGAGTCGGCCTTCTTCAGGCTGAACGGCGCGTCGTAGACCTGGACGCGGGCCCGCCAGGGGGCACCGGTCAGGTTGTAGAGCGGCCGCGGGTGCGCGTCGATGATCATGTTCCGACCCTCACCCGGGTGAGCGAACGTGTCGTTGTCCGCCCAGCGCAGGTTCCAGTAGGAGATCAGCAGACCCTCCTGGTACGCGTAGTGGTCCACGTAGTCCGGGCGGGTGTTCGCGTAGCCGAAGTAGTACGGGCCGGTCTTGAGGTACTTGTCGTACGAGGTGTACGACCGGGTACCGGCGATGTAGTAGTTCGCGAACTTCTTGGTGTAGGTGGCCGCGGCGATCTCGAACTTCCCCGCGAACGTCCAGCCGTTGGCACCGTTCTCGGCGCCGTCGGTGAACACGGTCTGACCGTCAGCGGTCACGGTGATCGCGTCACCGTAGAAGCCGCCCTTTGACAGCCCGCCGTCGGTCTGGTAGCGCAGCCGGAACTGCACGACCTTGCCCGCCACGGAGTTCATCGGGATGTTGACGTCAACCCACTTGCCGTTGCTGGAGCCGTCCAGGGCGAAGCGCCCGGGGGAGATCTCCTTCAGCGGGTTGCCGTTGACGGTGCCGGGCAGGGTCGCCCAGGTCTTGCCACCGTCGACCGAGGCCTCGAAGAACAGGTAGTCGAACCCGCTCTCGATGTTGTAGCGGCCCTTCATGGCCAGGGCGGCCGTCGACTTCCCGGTGAGGTCCAGCGTCCGGGTCATCGTGCTGTTCAGGTCGTCCTCGTTGCCCGTGAAGAACTGCTTGCTGCCCTCGAACGGTGCGCCGTTCGAGAAGGTGTACTCACGCGGCGGCAGGTTGACCACCGCGGCCTGCGCCTCCGGCGAGTTGTACTCCTGCGGGCCGAGCTTTACGGTGCGCTTCTCGTTCGGCCCGAGCGTGTCGTGGTCGAGCCAGCCGAGCTGGAGCTTGTTCCACGCGCCGAGGTCGCCACCGCGCTCGCCGATGCCGCCGTCGTTCTTGGCGCCGAGCCGGCTCTGGGCCATCAGGGTCCAGTGCTCGTTGTTGTTGTCGCCACCACTGACCACGTTGTAGTCGTCCGGCAGACCGAGGTCGTGGCCGTACTCGTGGTAGAAGACGCTCCGGCCACCGTTCTCCGGCTGGATGGTGTAGTCGCCGATCCAGACGCCGGTGTTGCCGATCTGGGTGCCGCCGGCCGGGAAGTTCGCCGGGCCGGTGTTGCCCTGGTCCGAGGCGTACGCGTACCAGCGGTGGCTCCAGATGGCGTCCTCGCCCTGGATCGGGTCACCGTCGGCCTGGTCGCCGCCGGAGTGGACGATCTGGAAGTGGTCGATGTAGCCGTCCGACTCGTTGAAGTTGCCGTCACCGTCGAAGTCGTACCGGTCGTACTGGTCCATCGACTTGACATCGGCGGCGATCTGCGCGTCGGTGCGACCGGCGGCCTTCTGGTCGATGACCCACTGGTTGGCGGCGTCGCGGACCAGGTCCCAGGTGTTGCTGCAGACGTTGCTGTCGCAGACGTTCGGGTCACCGGTCGGGTCGTCGTCGGCCTTCGGGTCGTCGGAACGACCGTAGCGGGCCTCGTTGTACTTGACCTTGACCCAGTCGGTGACCTCGCCCTCGACGCTGTAGCGACCCGAGGACTGGGCCTCGTAGTACTGCTTCAGCGACTCGTCACCGGGGTTGGTGCCGAAGTAGAGCTGCCGGTAGTGGTCGGCGTTGTAGTCCGGCTGCCAGACGGTGGAGTTGTCCACCGCCCGGTTGGGCGCCGGGATCTCGTTGTGCAGCGGACCGGTGAACTTGGTCGGCCCCGCGGTGTTGGGGTCGATGTTCTTGTCCGGGAAGTCCGGGTGCCGCTCGTTGCCGAACTCGGCGAGGATCACGAAGATCTTGTCGGTCCGCTGACGGGAGAGCTCGACGTACTGGTCTTCCGTCTGGGCCGTGCCCGCCCCGGTGGTGCGGGCGGCGGCCCCGTCGGCCTGGGTCTTACCGACCTTGACGACGGTGCTGCCGTTGATCTTCTCTGCCTTGGCCTTGCCGGACAGGACCTCGCTGAGGCCCTCCTGGCGCAGCGCTCGCCGCTTGTCCTCCAGCGGGTTCGGCAGGTCGTGGTCGGCAAGGGCGGGCTCGGCGACCGACGGAGCGGCCGTCGGCAACTTCGGCTGCGGCGCGGCACTGGCGGACGGTCCGAACGCCAGCCCCGTCGCCGTCAGTGAGAGCCCGAGCAGACCCACTGCGACTTTGCGCACGTGGTACCTCCGGTTTGAGGGAACCGGCCCAACGGGGGTACGGGCCGGTGATAGATCGATCCCACTAGTGGGACCAATGGTGAACATAGACACTGCCGGGACGGGTGGGAAGATGTGCGCGTCGATTTGTTGCAAGATTTTGTTGGGAACGCTTTTCACCGTCACACCCCTGCGGTTCATCAGCACGCGAATCAGGGTGGACTGGTCGGCAACGTCCGCAGCGATGCATTTCGATCAATAAGATCAGCCGTTACGACAGTGGGGCCGGCAGCGTTCCCGCCACCGGCCCCACCATCAGTTGTTGCTGCGCGAAACCGTTACTTCTTCGCCGGGGTGACGAAGATGGTCGCGGACGAGTTGTCCCGCGCGGTCTTACGGATGGTCAACGAGACGCCGTTCTGCACGCCCGCGTCGCCCGGGTTACCGGTGCCGAGCACGATCACGCCGCCGCCCAGCGTCACGCCGTAGAACTCCGGCGCCGGGCTGCCGTCCGGGTTGGTCACCCGGGTGGTGTACGGCGCTCCACCGCGCGACGGCACCACCACGGAGGCGTCGTTGTCCCGCGCGTACGGAGCCCCGTTGCGCATCTCGATGCCCGGGTACCAGCCCTTGGCGTCGGTGAAGCTCTTCACCGGCGGCTGGGCCTTGAACTTCGTGCAGTACGCGCTGTACGGCTCGCCCGCCGCCTCCAGGCACTCCGTGAAGGGGTACGTCTTCTGGAGCGTGAACGCCGCGTTGGACGACTGCGGCCGGCTGGGCAGGTTGTCCGTCACCGACGGGTCCTTCTCGGCCGCCGTACCGGTGCGCCGGTACGGGTCGAAGTGCGAGTCCACGATGAGCAGCCCGCCCTTCGCGCCGTAGCTGGGCAGCGCGGTCATCTGCCCGGTGACGTGGTTGACGTCGCCGAGCGCGCTGTCCCGGTACCACACCAGCATGCCCGGCGCGTTGTAGGAGATCCGGTCGACCTTCCACGCCTCGTGGGAGTAGATGGTGTCGTAGGCGTACTTCAGGCCCTTGTCGAAGCCGTCGAAGTTGCGCCACTCGGCCAGGTAGTACTGCGCGTGCACCTCGGTGCCGCCTGAGACCTTCCAGCCCGCGCCGGTGGTGTCCACGAACGTGCCGCCGGTGGCCGTCCAGCCGTTGGCGCCGCCCTCGACGTCGTCGCTCCAGGTGGTGGCGCCGCCGCCGGTGACCGAGAAGTCGTCGACGAACCAGTTGCGCTCCTCGAACGCCTCATCGGTGGCGAGACGCAGTCGCACCTGGACGGTCTTGCCCGCGTACGCCGACAGGTCGACGTAGTCGTGCCGCCAGCCGTCGGTGCTGCCGGTCAGGCCGTACTTCTTGCCGCCGAAGTCGTTCATCCGGCCGTTCGGGTCGCCGTAGTTGTCCGGCGTGGTGACCACCGTGCCACCCTCGGCGTACACCTTCTGCTCGGACCAGGTCGTACCGCCGTCGGTCGACAGCTCGACGAAGCCGAAGTCCCAGTCCTCCTCGATGATGTAGTTGTTCCACATCCAGAACTTGGCGTCCGCGGCGTTGGGCACGTCGACCGAGCGGCTCAGCTTGACGTCGGCCCAGCTCTGGTCGTTGTTGCTGTGCCACATCTTCGTGCCGCTGTGCGGCGTGGCCAGGACCGTCACCTTGTCCGGCAGGTCGACCTTGATGCCGTCCTCGGAGTCGATCGGCGTACGCGAGGTCTGCCCGAGCTTCACCTCACGCGGGTTGGAGCCGGGGCGGATGGTCAGCGGGTCGGCCCAGCCGAGCACCCACTTGTCCCAGATGCCCATGTGCGTGGGCAGCGCCTGGAAGATCTCACCCGAGTGCGAACCCGAGGCCATCAGATCCCAGAAGTCCACGTCGGAGTCGGCGTTGCCGGAGGTGTCGTAGAGGTCCGGCAGACCGAGGTCGTGGCCGAACTCGTGGGCGAAGACACCCACGCCGGCGTCCTCCGGCTGCACGATGTAGTTCGACACCTTCAGGCTGGTGCCCGGGATGGTGTAGCCACCCGGGACCGAGGAGGAGTGCGCCCAGACGGCGTACACGCCCTGGTCGCCGCCGCCGCGCGACTTGCCCTGGCCAGCGTGCACCAGCACGAGGTGGTCGATCACGCCGTCGGGCTCGAAGAGGTTGCCGTCACCGTCGCGGTCGGCCTGGTCTTCCTTGTCGTACTCGGCCCACGGGAAGCTGGGGTCCTTGGCGGCGAGCGCGTCGATCGCGTCGGCCGCCAGCCTGCCCGCGCCAGCCGGGTTGTCCGGGTGGCCGTTCATCGACTGCTCCCGGCCGGGGACCCAGTTGCCGTTCTCGTCCTGGGTGCAGCGGTTGGCCGCGTACCAGCCCTCGGAGTGCGGCACGGTGATCCACGGGCTGGCCTGCCCGGCGACCGTGTACGCGTTCTTGGACATCTCCAGGTACATGTTGTGCATCGTGCGACCGGTGAGGTCGATGCCCTTCTTGCCGTCCGGGCCCTTCAGGTCCTTGCGGACCCGCTCGGTGATGCCGTTCTTGCTGTACAGCATCTTGTCGTAGTGCGACGGCGAGAAGTCCGGCACCCACATCGAGTTGTTGTCCTCGTGCGGCAGCGTCGCCGGGTTCGGGATGGTGTTGTGCTTCGGCCCGTTCTGCACGGTGCCGGGGACACAGGTCCGATCCTCGAACACCGTCTTCGGGACCATCACGTTCGTGAAGTCGTCGTTCGCCTTGTCGTTGAACTCGACAAGCAGCGTCAGCAGCTTCGCCGTCTGCGTGGTCGGCGACTGCTTGATCTGCCGCGGGCTCTTACCCGTCTTGATCGACTTGGCTTCGATCTGCGCGAGCTGGCGCGCGGTCACCGGGTTGCCCCGTGCGTGCTTCTGGTCGAACGCACGCGCGGCGTCGACGGCCGGGGTGTAGACGCCACCCTTGCCCTTGACCTCACGGCCGGTGGTGTCCGTCTGCACCTCGGGCTCGGCGTAGTTGATGTAGTACTCGTCAGCCCCGATCACCGCCCGGGGGGTGGTGGACGGCTGCGCCGCCGCACTTCCACTCACGGTCAGTGAGGTGGCCGCGAGGGCGATGACGGGCAGCGCGACGAGTAGTCGTCGACGCGACCCCGGATGGGAGTTTCTGTTCATGCCGCTCCGTTTCTCGGGCATGGGCGGAGGAAGCCGGCCGACTCCGGACGCGCAGGGACGCATCGAGGCCCGCCGACCTCCGTGAAACTAAATGAGAAACACGCCGAACGGCGGGAACGTGATGGAGGCGTTATTCGTCCAACCACCGCAGCCGGCGGCGCGCGGTGGTCGTACCTCCACAAAAGATGACGGTGGGTGACGGTCCGTGCGGACCGTCACCCACCGATGGGGTACGCCTGTCGTCAGTCCTCGTCGGACTTCGCGCCGCTCATCCCGGAGGAGATCAGCTCCATCACCGAGGAGTCCTGCAGCGTGGTCACGTCGCCGAGCGACCGGTTCTCGGCCACGTCCCGCAGCAACCGACGCATGATCTTGCCCGAACGGGTCTTCGGCAGCTCCGGCACCAGCATGATCTGCCGCGGCTTGGCGATCGGGCCGAGCGTCTTTGCCACGTGGTTGCGCAGGTCCGCGATGAGCTGCTCACCCGCCTCGCCGACGATGTCCGTGCTGCCCCGCGGGATGGCGAACGCCACGATCGCCTGGCCGGTGGTCGGGTCGGTCGCGCCCACCACCGCCGCCTCGGCCACCGACGGGTGCGACACCAGCGCCGACTCGACCTCGGTCGTCGAGATGTTGTGCCCGGACACCAGCATCACGTCGTCGACCCGACCGAGCAGCCAGATGTGCCCGTCGTCGTCCTTCTTCGCCCCGTCGCCGGCGAAGTACATGCCCTCGAACCGCGACCAGTACGTCTCGATGAACCGGTTGTCGTCACCCCAGATGGTGCGCAGCATCGACGGCCACGGCTCGCGCAGCACCAGGTAGCCGCCCCCGCCGTTCGGCACCGACTGGCCCTGGTCGTCCACCACGTCGGCGACGATGCCCGGCAACGGAGTCATCGCCGAACCCGGCTTCGCCGCCGTCACCCCCGGCAGCGGGGAGATCATGATGGCGCCCGTCTCGGTCTGCCACCAGGTGTCCACGATGGGCAGCTCACCCCCGCCGACGTGCTGCCTGTACCACATCCACGCCTCGGGGTTGATCGGCTCGCCGACGCTGCCCAGGAGCCGCAGCGACGACAGGTCGAAGCCGGCGGGGATGTCCTCGCCCCACTTCATCATCGTCCGGATCAGGGTGGGCGCGGTGTAGAGGATGCTGACCTTGTACCGGTCGACGATCTCCCAGAACCGGCCCTTGTGCGGGGTGTCCGGGGTGCCCTCGTACATGACCTGCGTGGCGCCGTTGGAGAGCGGGCCGTACACGATGTAGGAGTGCCCGGTGACCCAGCCGATGTCGGCGGTGCACCAGTAGACGTCCGTCTCCGGCTTCAGGTCGAAGACCGCGTGCGTGGTGTACGACGCCTGCGTCAGGTAGCCGCCGGTGGTGTGCAGGATGCCCTTCGGTCGGGCCGTGGTGCCGCTCGTGTAGAGAATAAACAGCGGGTGCTCGGCATCGAACGGCTGCGCCGTGTGCTCGGCCGACGCCGTCTGGACCTTCTCGTGCCACCAGTGGTCCTTCTCCGACCAGGCCACGTCCTCACCGGTGCGGCGGACCACCAGCACGTGCTCCACCGACGGGCAGCTCGCCACCGCCTCGTCCACGGTCGGCTTCAACGCCGACGGCTTGCCCCGCCGGTAACCACCGTCCGCGGTGATCACCACCTTGGCGCTGGCGTCCTGGATGCGGTTGCTCAACGAGTCGGCGGAGAACCCGCCGAAGACCACGCTGTGCGCCGCGCCGATCCGGGCGCAGGCCAGCATCGCGACCGCCGCCTCCGGGATCATCGGCAGGTAGATCGCCACCCGGTCGCCCGCCGTGACCCCCAGGTCGGTGAGCGCGTTCGCCGCCCGGCAGGTCAGCTCGTGCAGGTCGGCGTACGTGAGAGTGCGGGTGTCGCCCGGCTCGCCCTCCCAGTGGATCGCCACCTTGTCACCCCGGCCCGCCTCCACGTGCCGGTCCAGACAGTTGTACGCCACGTTGAGCTGCCCACCGACGAACCACTTCGCGAACGGCGGGTTCGACCAGTCGAGCACCTCGTCCCACTTCTTCGACCAGGCCAGCCGGTCGGCCTGCTTCGCCCAGAAGGCGAGCCGGTCGGCCTGCGCCTCGGCGTACGCGTCGACGGTGACGTTGGCGTGCGCGGCGAGTTCGGCCGGCGGGGGGAACTGGCGCGTCTCGTTCAGCAGATTGGCCAATGCCTCGCTCATGCCGTGACTCCTCGTCCTCGGGGTGACCTGCGTCTCGCTGGGCACGAGGGTAGTCGCGGGGCCCCCGGCCGGCGACCGCTGCCCACCCCGTCGCGCCGAGCGGCCCCCGCCGCGCGCCCGACGGCCGGCCCTGCCCGTCCCGCCGCGCACGCCAACGTCACCGTCGACGCGTACGCCGAGGCGCAGGCCGACC
>NZ_JBFAPG010000296.1:0-8076 GCF_040675595.1 Micromonospora sp. NPDC049580 | reverse complement strand
CGCAGCGTGGCGACCACGATCGACTCGGCGTCGACGTGGAAGTGCCGGCGCAGCGCGTGCCGGGTGTCCGACATGCCGAAGCCGTCGGTGCCCAGCGACGTGTAGTCGCCGGGTACCCAGCGGGCGATCAGGTCCGGTACGGCGCGCATCCAGTCGCTGACCGCGACCTTCGGCCCGTCCGCGTCGGCCAGCTTCTGCGCGACGTACGGCACCTTGGCCTCGGCGCCCGGGTTGAGCAGGTTGTACTCCTCGGTCTCCACCGCGTCGCGACGCAGCTCGGTCCAGGAGGTCACCGACCAGACGTCGGCGGCCACCCCCCAGTCCTGGGCGAGCAGCTGCTGGGCCTTGAGCGCCCACTGCATGCCGGTGCCGGAGGCGAGGACGTTGGCCTTCGGGCCGTCGACCTGCGGTGCCGGGGAGTAGCGGTAGATGCCCTTGAGCAGGCCCTCCACGTCCACCCCGGCCGGCTCGGCCGGCTGCAGGATCGGCTCGTTGTAGACCGTCAGGTAGTAGAAGACGTTCTCCTGCGCGTCCCCGTACATCCGGTGCAGGCCGGCTTCCATGATGTGCGCGATCTCGAAGGAGAACGCCGGGTCGTACGCGACCACCGCCGGGTTGGTGGCGGCGATCAGCAGCGAATGGCCGTCCTCGTGCTGCAGGCCCTCACCGTTGAGCGTCGTCCGACCGGCGGTCGCGCCGAGCAGGAAGCCCCGCGCCATCTGGTCGGCCGCCGCCCACAGCCCGTCGGCGGTCCGCTGGAACCCGAACATCGAGTAGAAGATGTACATCGGGATCATCGGCTCGTCGTGGGTGGCGTACGCCGAGCCCGCGGCGGTGAACGAGGCGACCGAACCGGCCTCGTTGATGCCCTCGTGCAGGATCTGCCCGGTCGTCGACTCCTTGTACGACAGGAACAGCTCCCGGTCGACCGAGGTGTAGCGCTGCCCGTGCGGCGAGTAGATCTTCGCGGTCGGGAAGATCGAGTCGAGGCCGAAGGTGCGGGCCTCGTCCGGGATGATCGGCACCCAGCGCTTGCCGAACTCCTTGTCCTTCATGATGTCCTTGAGCAGGCGGACGAAGGCCATCGTGGTGGCCACCTTCTGCTTGCCCGAGCCGCGCTTGACGTCGGCGAACCGCTCCGGACCGGGGATGGTCAGCCGCTTGGTGCTGGTCCGCCGCGACGGCAGGTAGCCGCCGAGCTGCTCGCGGCGCTCCTTCAGGTAGGCCAGCTCCTCGGACTTCTCACCGGGGTGGAAGTACGGCGGCAGGTAGGGGTTGTCCTCCAGCGCCTTGTCCGGGATGTCCAGGTAGAGCCGGTCGCGGAAGGTCTTCAAGTCCTCCAGCGTCAGCTTCTTCATCTGGTGGGTCGCGTTGCGGCCCTCGAAGTGCGAACCGAGCGTCCAGCCCTTGATCGTCTTCGCCAGGATGACCGTCGGCTGACCGGTGTGCTCGGTGGCCGCCTTGTAGGCCGCGTAGAGCTTGCGGTAGTCGTGCCCACCCCGCTTGAGGTTCCAGATCTCGTCGTCGCTCAGCGGCTCGACCATCTTGCGGGTCCGTGCGTCCCGGCCGAAGAAGTGCTCCCGCACGTACGCGCCGGACTCGGCCTTGTAGGTCTGGTAGTCGCCGTCGGTCGTGGTGTTCATGAGGTTGACCAACGCGCCGTCGGTGTCCGCGGCGAGCAGCGGGTCCCACTCACGGCCCCAGACCACCTTGATCACGTTCCAGCCGGCGCCCCGGAAGAACGACTCCAGCTCCTGCATGACCTTGCCGTTGCCCCGGACCGGGCCGTCCAGCCGCTGGAGGTTGCAGTTGATCACGAAGGTGAGGTTGTCCAGCTCCTCGCGGGCGGCCACACCGATCGCGCCCAACGTCTCCGGCTCGTCCATCTCGCCGTCGCCGAGGAACGCCCACACGTGCTGCTGCGAGGTGTCCTTGATGCCGCGGTGCTGCAGGTACCGGTTGAACCGGGCCTGGTAGATCGCGTTCAGGCCGCCGAGGCCCATCGAGACGGTGGGGAACTCCCAGAAGTCCGGCATCAGCCGCGGGTGCGGGTACGACGGCAGCCCGCCGCCCGGATGCGACAGCTCCTGGCGGAACCCGTCGAGCTGGTGCTCGCTGAGCCGCCCCTCCAGGAACGCCCGCGCGTACATGCCGGGGGAGGCGTGGCCCTGGTAGTAGATCTGGTCGCCGCCGCCCGGGTGGTTCTTGCCCCGGAAGAAGTGGTTGAAGCCCACCTCGTAGAGCGACGCCGAGCTGGCGAAGGTGGAGATGTGGCCGCCGACGCCGATCTCCGGGCGCTGCGCCCGGTGCACCAGCATGGCGGCGTTCCACCGCACGTACGCCCGGATGCGCCGCTCGACGTGCTCGTCACCCGGGAACCAGGGTTCCTGCTCCGGCGGGATGGTGTTGATGTAGTCGGTGGTGGTCAGGGGCGGAACCCCGACCTGGCGCTCACGGGCCCGCTCCAGCAGGCGCAGCATGACGTAGCGGGCGCGTTTGGCGCCGCGCTCGTCGATGACACCGTCAAGCGACTCGACCCATTCGCTGGTCTCTTCAGGGTCGATGTCCGGAAGCTGGCTCGGTAGGCCGTCGCTGATCACCGGGCGCTTGCGTTCCGTAGCCACAGGCGTTCCCTCGGTTGTGTGTGGGATAGGTCTCTAGCGCCATCCTGCCCCCTGGTGGCACCCGTCGTCACGTCTAGGTGCCCCCGACGCGATGCTGAACACAGGTACCCGTCGGTAACTTAGCGCGACGACCCTTCCTTTCCCCATGCACCGGGGCTCCCTGCCCGCTGCGGCAGAATGCGACGTATGCGCAGTGACGTGATCACCGTCCAGACCGGGACCCGGCCGGCCGTCCGGGACATCACCGCCGAGGCCCAGAGCTTCGTCTCCGGCGAGGGAGACGGCCTGCTGCACGTCTTCGTGCCGCACGCCACCGCCGGGCTGGCGATCATCGAGACCGGATCGGGCTCCGACGACGACCTGCTCACCGCCCTCGACGCGCTGCTGCCCACCGACAACCGCTGGCGGCACCGGCACGGCTCGCCCGGCCACGGCCGGGACCACGTGCTGCCGGCCTTCGTCCCGCCGTACGCGACGCTGCCGGTGCTCGACGGACGCCTCGCCCTGGGCACCTGGCAGTCCATCTGCCTGGTCGACACCAACGGCGACAATCCCACCCGCCAGGTCCGCTTCTCCTTCCTCCCCGCCTGACCCCCCGGGCGATCATGGTCGCCGTGTGGGGTCGCACCTGATCGTTGAGCTGGGCGGTCGTCGTGGTGCGTACGATGTGGCGGTGGCACCGGAGGTGGTTTCCGCGGCGGGTCGACCGGTGGACCGGGCCGGCCTCGCGGCCGACGTGGTGCGCCGGATGGCACACCTGACCGCCTCGCTGCGACACCGGCAGGGCACCGCGTTCGCCGAGTTGGGGCTCACCCCGGCCACGGCCCGGGCGTTGCACGAGCTGGACCCGGACCGTCCACTGCCCGCCCGGGATCTCGCCGATCGGCTGGGCTGCGACCGGTCCAACGTGACGGCGCTTGTCGACCGGCTGGAGCAGGCCGGCCTGGTCGAGCGTCGTACCGACCCGACCGACCGCCGGCAGAAGACGCTCGTGGTGACCGAGGACGGCCGGGGCGTGCGGGACCGGGTGACCGAGGTGATGTCCGACTCCCGACTCCTGGCCGGGCTGAGTGACCAGGAGCTGTCCACCCTGCGTGACCTGGTGTGGAAGGTGTCCGACGGCGGCTGTCCGGAGCCGTGCGACCCGGCGTGAGTCGACCCGCGCCGGCCGTGTCCCACTGGGCGAGCATGGCCTGCGTCGGTAATGCTGTCGGACGTGACCACCCCGCAAGATCTCGACGACCGGTTCCGGGAGACGCTGGCGGCGCTGCCCGCCGCGCAGCGGAGGCGTGACCCCGCCGACCCGGTCACCGACGACGCCCCGCTGACCGGCGCGCAGCTGCTGGACCTGTTCGACGCGCAGGTGACCAGCCGCCAGCTCGACCTCGCCGGTCGTTGGCTGCGCAGTTTCGGGGAGGGTTTCTACACCATCGGCTCGGCCGGGCACGAGGGCAACGCGGCGGTCGCCGCCGCGCTGCGCCCCACCGACCCGGCGTTGCTGCACTACCGCTCCGGGGCGTTCTACTGCGTGCGGGCGGCCCAGGTCGCCGACGCCACGACGCCGACCGACACCGCCGACGCCGAACCGGCCACCGGCCGGGAGCCGGCCGCCGACCCGAAGCGGGCAACCGACCAGGAGTCAGCCACCGCGCGGGAGGCTGCCGCCGACCCGGAGCCGGCCGCGGAGCCCGAGCCGGCCGGGTCCGAGCGGCCCACCGGCGGGTTCGCGGCGTACGCCGAGGCGGCCCGGGACGTGCTGCGCGGAATGGTCGCCTCCAGCGAGGAGCCGATCGCCGGTGGCCGGCACAAGGTGTTCGGCCGCGCCGACCTGGCGATCGTGCCGACCACCTCCACCATCGCCTCGCACCTGCCCCGCGCGGTCGGGATGGGGCTGGCCGTGGAGCGGCTGCGCCGGCTGGACACCGTCGGGCGGCGTGCCGGGGCCGGGGTACGGGTCGGCAGCGGGGCCGGCGCGGCGCACGCCCCCTGGCCGCCGGACGCCATCGTGGTCTGCTCGTTCGGCGACGCGTCGGTCAACCACGCCAGCGCCACCGCCGCCTTCAACACCGCCGGCTGGTACGACCACGCCGGGCTGCGCATCCCGGTGCTCTTCGTCTGCGAGGACAACGGGCTGGGCATCAGCGTCCGCTCGCCGGAGGGCTGGGTGGAGGCGACGCTGCGCGCCAAACCGGGCATCCACTACTTCAGCGTCGACGGGGCCGACCCGGTGCGAACGTACGAGGTGGCGCAGGAGGCCGCTGCCTGGGTACGCCGGCACCGGCGGCCGGCCGTACTGCACCTGCGCACGGTCCGGCTGATGGGCCACGCCGGGGCGGACGCGGAGTCGGCGTACCGCAGCCCCGCCGAGCTGGCCGAGGACCTTCAGCGGGATCCGGTGGCCGCCACCGCCCGGCTGCTCGTCGACGCCGGTGTGGCGACCGCCGACGAACTGCTGGCCCGGTACGACGAGACCGGCTGGCAGGTCCGCCGGCTGGCCGAGGAGGTGCTGGGCGAGCCGAAGCTGGCCTCCGCCGCCGACGTGGTGTCGGCGCTGGCGCCCCGCCGCCCGGTGCGGGTGGCGCGGGCGGTGGCCGACGCGGCGGCACGGGCCAGCGGGCCGGGCTCGGCGGCGCGGGAGGAGGCGTTCGGGGGCAAACCGCCGGAGCTGGCCGGCCCGCTCACCCTGGCGCAGAGCATCAACGCGGCGCTCGCCGACGGGCTGCTCGACCACCCCCAGATGGCCGTCTTCGGCGAGGACGTGGCCGCCAAGGGTGGCGTGTACGGCGTGACGAAGGGCCTGCGGGACCGGTTCGGCCCGGCCCGGGTCTTCGACACCCTGCTCGACGAGACGTCGGTGCTCGGGCTGGGCCTCGGCGCCGGGCTGGCCGGGATGCTGCCGGTGCCGGAGATCCAGTACCTGGCGTACCTGCACAACGCCGAGGACCAGCTGCGCGGCGAGGCCGCGACCATGCAGTTCTTCTCGCGGGGCGCCTTCCGCAACCCGATGGTCGTGCGGGTGGCCGGGCTGGCGTACCAGGAGGGGTTCGGCGGGCACTTCCACAACGACAACTCGGTGGCCGTACTCCGGGATGTGCCGGGTCTGGTGATCGCGGTGCCGGCGCGGCCGGACGACGCCGCGCCCATGCTGCGGACCTGCCTGGCGAGCGCGGCGGTGGACGGCAGCGTCTGCGTGTTCCTGGAGCCCATCGCGCTCTACCACACCCGCGACCTGTACGCCGAGGGTGACGGGGAGTGGCTGGCCGGCTATCCGGAGCCCGGCTCGTGGGTGGCCGGGCACGTGCCGGTCGGCCGGGCCCGGGTCTACCGGGTCGGCTCGGCCGATGACCTGACCATCATCACCTTCGGTAACGGGGTACGGATGTCACTGCGGGCCGCCGCCGTCCTCGCCGAGGAGGGGGTGGGCACCCGCGTGGTGGATCTGCGCTGGCTGGCGCCCCTGCCGGTGGCCGACATCATCCGGGAGTCCTCGGCGACCGGCCGGGTGCTGGTGGTGGACGAGACACGCCGCTCCGGCGGGGTCGGCGAGGGGGTGATCGCCGCGCTGGTCGACGCCGGATACGTGGGTGCCGCGCGGCGGGTGGCCGGAGTTGACTCTTTTGTACCATTGGGTCCGGCAGCCCGTCATGTTCTGGTCTCCCCGGAAGCCATTACCGACGGTGCCCGTACGCTGCTGGCACGGTAAATTCCGTTCCACCCGGTGCGCCACTTGCGCGCAGAGGCACAACTGTGTGGACTTTGCCTGACGGCGTCGGTCCGACGCCGCGAGCAGGGACGAAATGAGGAGGCACGCGACAGTGAGCGCGACCGCTGGTCAGGCCGCCGACGGGGTACGCAGCCTGGCGGACCGGTTCGGCATCGAACCGGGGATGGTCGTCATGGAGATGGGGTACGACGACGACGTCGACCAGGATCTCCGCGACGCCCTGACCGACCGCTGTGGAGATCTGGTCGACGAGGACACCGACGAGGTGGTCGACGCGGTGCTGGTGTGGTACCGCGACGGCGACGGTGACCTCTTCGAGCTGCTCGTCGACGCCCTCGGCCCGCTGGCCGACAACGGGGTCGTGTGGCTGCTCACCCCGAAGGCGGGGCGCGACGGGCACGTTGAGCCGAGTGAGGTCGCGGAGTCCGCGCCCACCGCCGGCCTCCAGCAGACCTCGACCGTCAACGCCGGCCGGGACTGGAGCGGCGCCCGCCTGGTGCTGCGCCGTGGGGCCAAGGCCAAGAAGTAGCCCGTCATCGCTTTCTCGCGCCCGGCGGTCCGCACCGCCGGGTGTGGCAGGCTGGCGTCGTCCCCCGACTCGACCCCGAGGAGTGCTCATGCCGATCGAGGTTGGCGCCGAGGCGCCGGACTTCGTGCTGAAGGACCAGAACAACCAGGAGGTCCGCCTGTCGGACTTCCGGGGCCGGCGCACCGTGCTGCTGGTCTTCTACCCGCTGGCGTTCACCGGCACCTGCCAGGGCGAGCTGGCCGAGGTGCGGGACAACCTCGACGAGTACGTGAACGACGACGTCCAGGTGCTGACGGTCAGCGTCGACTCGGCCTACAGCCACAAGATCTGGGCCGACCGGGAGGGCTACCAGTTCCCGATGCTTGCCGACTTCTGGCCGCACGGCGCCGTCGCCCAGGCGTACGGGGTCTTCAACGAGGTGGCCGGCTTCGCCAACCGGGGCACCTTCGTCATCGACAAGGCCGGCGTGGTCCGCTTCGCCGAGATGAACGGCCCCGGCGAGGCCCGCGACCAGCAGGGCTGGCGCGAGGCCATCGCCGACGCGACCGCCGGATAGGGGTACGCCGTGCGGCCGGGCCGGCGGCGAGCAGGTAGGCTTGCCAGCCACCGGCCCGCCGCACACGGGCGATCCGGGCGCGTAGCTCAGTGGGAGAGCACCCGCCTTACAAGCGGGGGGTCGCAGGTTCGAAACCTGCCGCGCCCACCCTTCGCCACCAGCGGAAACCGCCCCGAGAAGATCAGTTCCCGGGGCGGTGACAGCAGCGAGGTCTACGAGAGCCGTCCGTCGAACGCCTGACGCATCGCGTCAAGGTTGGCAGCAGCCATCCCGTGGCCAGCGGCCCGGCTACTCCGCGACGAAGACTCCCACGCCGGGCAGGGTCTCGGTCATACCTTTGATCCGCAACACCTGCATGGCGCGGTCGATCACCGGCTCAGTAACCCCGTAGTGCTCGATCAACTCTCGCCGACTGGGCAGTTTGGAGCCCGGCTGGAACTCGCCTGACGCGATGCGTTCGGCGAGGTCGTCGGCGATCTGTTCGTAGCGGTAACGCGGTGGCACGTGGTTCTCCTCGGTTGGCAACACGAGTAGACCACCTACGTCAGCCCTTGACTACCCAACGGTACCTCTGGGGGTTTTGCCGAGGAGGTCGATTCCCTCGGTTGGCGCTGTGGGCCGTCCTCGCCGGCGTGGATGTCCG
>NZ_JBFAPG010000295.1:0-8093 GCF_040675595.1 Micromonospora sp. NPDC049580 | reverse complement strand
GGCGGCCGCGGGACCTCAGCGGTAGCCGGCGGCGACGATGTTCGCCTGCACCGCGTTCTCGGTCGCGTCGGACGGGTAGCCCGCCACCATCGCGCCCTCGTAGAAGGTTCCGACACTCTGGTTGGAGTTGTCGATGCAGCAGTCGCCACCACTGCCCAGGATGATGGCGCCCTGCTTCCGCATCGGGTTGTAGCCCGAGGGCAGCGAGCCGTCCCAGAGCGTGTAGAGGTTGCCGGACTGGGAGTTGCTGCCCTTGATGGCGAAGCGCGTCGTACCGTTGTTCTTCAACGTAGCGGTGACGAACTTGCTGGTGAACGCCCGCTGGTTCGGGTTCCACGAGCTGCTGCCGCCCGGGAACAGACCCCACTCCAGATCCGCCTGGACCCAGGGACCGCTGCCGGAGCAGCCGCCGAACCAGCAACTCGTTCCGAAGTAGATGGCGTCCATCGTGCCCCGGCCGTCGGCCCGACGGGTGGTCTCGCTGTTGCCGTAGTCGAAGCAGCAGCCGCTGTTGACGTGGGTGCCGCTGGTCACCATGTACATGCCCTCCGGCGCGGCCCCGGTCGGCACGCCGGTCAGGTGCCCGTCGCGCCAATAGCTGCTGTTGCCGTTGATGTAGAGCGAGTAGACCTTGTTTCCGCCGACAGTCAACGACTCCCTGGTCGCCACCGCGGGCTGCACGGCGCCCCCGATGCCACCCGCGCCCTGGTAGCCGAGGTTGTTTCCGCGCCCGGACTGGTCGTAGATGACCGTGATGACGCACGTGGTGTTCGCGCAGAAGCTGTCCTGGGTGGCGGAGTTGGCCCGTCCTCCGGTGCTGAGCACCCCGATGTTGCGGGTGCTGTTGTCCGAGGATCGGCGCACCTGGTAGAGCGAGCCGTTGTAGGAGGCGTACAGGGCACGGGTGGTGCTGTGCGCCGCGACGCAGGGCGTGCCACCGGCCGTGTAGATGTCGCACGGCAGGGTCGTGGTCGGCGGCGGTGTGGTGGGTGACGGCGTGGTCGGCGGCGGTGTGGTGGGTGGCGGTGTGGTCGGTGGCGGGGTCGTCGGGTCCACCCCTCCCGTACAGGTGGTGCCGTTCAGGGCGAAGGAGGCCGGTACGGGGTTACTGCCGGTCCAACTGCCGTTGAAGCCGAAGCTCGTGCTGCCGTTGGTGGGAATGCTGGCGTTGTAGGGGGCATTGGTGACGGTGAGTTCGCTGCCTGCCTGGGTGTAGCTGCCGTTCCACAGTTGGGTGACGGTCTGGCCGGCGGCGAAGTTCCAGGTCAGTCGCCATCCGTTGACGGCGTCGCCCAGGTTGGTGATGGTGACGTTGGCACCGAAGCCGCCCTGCCACTGGGAGCTGACCGAGTAGGTGACCTGGCATCCGGCGGCGGCCGCCGAGGCGCCGGTCTGGGTGAGGGCGGCGCCGACGAGCACGAGTGTGGCGGCGGCGATGAGCGCCGACCGCCGGTGGCGGGGTTGTCTGAGTCGCACGTGCTCTCCTCATCGGTGAGAGATTGACGATGTGCCGGGGGCCGGCCCGTTCCCCCTGCTCGGGCCCGGACTCTGAGCAGGGGGACGGCGGGACCTGGCCCGGTCTGTGGCCGCGTACGACGACACCGAGGCCGTCCGGCGCCGGGGTGAGCCGTCGGGGACGGCGTGGTCGGCGGGCCAGGCGGTTCGGTACGTGGCGTTACGGTTGCCGGTCAGCGCCGACGGTCCTGCCCGGGGACGCGGCGGTGATCGATGAAGTGGCCGTGGCCTGGAATCGTCCGGCCCTCGGCGCGGGTCGCCCGGTGGTGATCCCGGGCCGTCCCGTGCCGGCCACGCTCCACCCGCCCCACGCCGCGAACGATGTCGACCGCACAGCCGGGACCAGCAATGACAGGCCCTTCGTGACGGTCAGATTACGCTCAGATATCGACGGTCGTCGGCTACGTTAGCGTTAACAGGATGGCATGTCCATAGACGACCGTGGGTATTCGCTCGCACCGACCCGGCGCCCTTGGTGCCGTCGGGCCAGCCAGCTCTGCTCACCGTACGGTCAGAGTGGCCAGTGCTGGGAGACGATGTCGATGGCGGCCCTGACCGCCTCCGCCAGCGTGCCGCCGACCGTGGCCAGCGCGGCAAGTGTCTCCAACGACGTCAGCACCGGCTTGGGGTCCGGCTGCCGTTGCTCGCGGGCGACCTCGATCGCGGTCACCTCGCGGCCGGCGCGATCCGGGTCCTGGAAGTCGGCGACATGCTCCTTCAGGGTGCGCAGCAGCGCGTCGAACCGCTCGGCGAGGTCGTTGGTCCCGTTGTACTGCACCATGGTGACGTTGTCGCTGGCCATCGCCTGTTGCCCACCATGGATCGTGTTGTGGAACACGATCGACCGGGCCGGCTGATCCGGGTCCGCCATCGAGGGCCTCCTAGGTGTGCTGTTCGAACGTGACATTGGAGCTGGCGAACGCCTGCTGACCGCCGAAGATGGTGTTGACGTTGCCGAAGATGTTCTGGACCTCGGACGCGCGCTGCACCAGATCGCCGGTGTCCAGGCCCCGCTCGGTCAGGAACGACACGACCGCCTCCAGCACGGCCCGCTCCAGCAGCTTGGTGTACTTCCACTCGTCGAGCAGCTGCAGGTGCTTGACCGCGGTCCGCTCGGCGACGAGCTGACGCACACTGACCCGGGCGCCGTAGTCGTGCGTCCGGAACTGCTCGCTCGCGGCGAGCGCGTCGTCCATCCGGGTCTTCATGCCCCGATCGTGCCGCAGTCGCTTGATGAGGTGCCAGCCGCTGAGCACCGAGTCGGTCACCATGTTCGCCAGCACGTCACGCACGATCCGGACCATCGACTGCTCGGGCCGCAGCCGATCGACCACCGCGTACCGGGCCTCGATGGGGGGCATCACCGTGGTGACGAACTCGACGTAGAGCAACCCGCCCTCGACGGCGGCGTGCACGAACGCGGAGATGTCGATGCCGAGGTTCTGCTCGGGCAGCACGAGCCGTCCGTCGGCGGTGTGCAGGGGCTTGCCGGCGCCGCTGACCACGATCCGGTCGTAGTAGCGCAGGCCGCCCTGCGGATGCCGGACGATCACGTCGATCACCTCTTCCGAGGCGCGGCTGCGCGGCATCCCGGTCACCGGGTCGAGCAGCGGGTCACCCTGCCGGCGTACCCCGTCGGCGACGATGTGCGGCACCAGGGAGAGCCCGGGCACCCGGACGGCGCGGGGCAGCGGATCCTCCCGCATCCGCCGGATCGCCGCCCGGACGTGCGCGGTCAGCGCAGGCCCCAGCTCCGCCTGGTCGATCGGCGAGGCATCCGGGCTGCCGTCGCGGCCGGCGGCCCGGCCGGGCGCGGGCCGCACCGGAATGGCGTACGACCAGCCGTGCTCGGCCGCACCGCAGCCCAGGAAGGGGTCCCGTTCCTGGACGGTGATGTTGCCGTACTGGGCGCGGGCCACCAGGTCGAGCCGGCGGGCCACCCGTTCGTTGGGCAGGGTCGGCAGGACCGGTGGGATGCCGGGGCGCAGCTCGTCGGTCAGGATCTGGTGGGTGGTGCGCTCGAACCGGACGAGGACGGCGAGGGTGGCGACACCGAGCAGGAGGGGCATCCAGGCCAGGAAGCCGAAGAGGCCGGCCGTCATCCTGGCCTGCAGCGCCTCGACCAGTGAGTCGGCGCTGAGGTCGGGGCCGGTGCCCAGCAGGGAGCCGGCGAAGAACTCGAGGCCGCTAGACACAGTGAACAGAGGCAGCACGAGCGCCAGGCCGCCACTGCACAGCACGATGGTGATCAGCGTGCCGTACAACAGGACGCGGACGGGCAGGGACAGCTGGCGCGACTCCCGGGACCGGGCCAGCAGCACGGTGAACCCGAGCACCACCCAGCCCACGGTGGCGGTGATCGAGGTCAGCAGACCGATGACGAGCAGCCCGAACAGGATGCTGTCACGGACCAGGTAGCGGTGCTGTGCCCGGAAGCAGTGCCGGACGACCGCGTTGAGGTCGAAGCCGAACGAGAGCGCGACGGCACGCCGCTCGTCCTCGATCACCTCTCTGATCACCGTCTCGGCGTACTTCTGGTCGAGGTAGGCCGCGCCACACAACTGCCGTGTGGTGTCGGACAGCCGCGGTGGCACCTGGTACGACGGGAAATCGAAGTGGTCGGTCTGCGGCGCCTCGGTCACCGTCACGTCGTCATCTCCCGGCTCCCTAGATTTCCCTGCTGGTGCGGGTGGGCAACCCGCATGAGGTGGCGATCGGGTTCCACCGGCGCAGAAACTCGTTCTTGGCCTTCTGGGACTGCTCGGAGAGTTGGTTGCCCCGCCGCCAGTTGGCGTCGAGCGAGCAGCCGGAGCTGATGGAGCGTCGCGTCCAGGCGGCGTAGGCCGCGTCGGCGTCCCCGGCGTACGTGAAGGCGGAGACCAGGTGGGAGCGCATCGCCGGCCCGTCGGTGAGCGCGTCGACGGTCAGTGCCTCGGCCTGGTCACGCTGGGTGCGGCGTTGGCGTGTCACGCCGTCCAACAGGCCGAGCGAGCGGTTCAGGTCGCGGCACTCTCCCACGGCCGCGATGGCGATGGCCAGGTCGCCGCGCGAGGCGATCGACTCCGACAGCAGCGCGTCCACCGCCTGGGCCTGCGTACGCCGCCGGGCATCCGGATCGTCGCTCACCGTCGGCGTCGGCGTCTCCGGGCCGGGCGTCGTCGTCGGGACCGGGTCGGGCGTCGGCGGCGTCTCGGTGGGCACCTCGTCGTCGGCGGTCGGGGTCGCCGAGGTGGACGTCGCCTCGGAGACGGCGGCGGACAGCGGCACTGTCATGCCCGCGACGAGCGCCACCGCGACGGTCACCACGACCGTGGGCACCAGAAGCTGGAGCCCTCGCCTCAGGTCACCGTCACGGCCGTCACCCCGGGCCGCGCGCGCCCACAGGTAGCCAGGTGACTCGGGTACGCCCCGGACGGCCGTCAACAGGTAGATGGCCACGGCGAGCGCGGCGAGCACGTAGTGCCACAGGGCCAGTCGACCCGGCACCTCGGACGGCTCCTGGGCGCCCCGGGCGAGCGCGACGAGCAGCAGCACCAGCGCCCAGCCGGCGAACAGCACCGCACACACCAGCAGGTCCCACAGCGGGGGTGGCAGGGCCGCCCCCGACATCGCGCCCGAGGCCCCGCCGACGACGGGCGACACCCCCGGCGGTTCGGTCGCGGAGGGTGTCGCGCTGGGCGGCTCGGTCGTGAAGGGTGTCGCGCTGGGCGGCTCGGTCGTGAAGGGTGTCGCGCTGGGCGGCTCGGTCGTGAGGGGTGTCGCGCTGGGCGGTTCGGTCGCGAGGACGGTCGGGCCGGGCGGCTCGGTGGTCGGGCCGGGCGGCTCGGTCGCGACGGGGAACGCGCGGGGCGGAGACTCCTGCTGCGGCACGGCGGCGCCGGGCAGGGCCGAACCGCACCGTTGGCAGGTGGGGAGCGCCGCATCGGTGTCGGCCCCGCAGGTGACGCAACGCATCGATCACCGCCTTCCCCGGCAGGCGCTTGTCACGGTGGACCTTAGCGACGAGATCGATGTCCGACATCCTCCACCCGGGCCGGCGTCGGGGATCGCGGATATCCGACAGTCCCCAGTGGAGCTACCGGCCCGGGTTGGCGAAAAAGCGCCGAGCGGAAACGGCGGAAAGTGGCCCTGCCGGCGTCGGCCGGCGGTCAGCGGGCCTCGGGTACGGCCATCTCGCCGAGCAGCGACCAGTCCTGCTGCGGGACCGTGGCGTTGACGATGCGCGGCGTCTCGGCCAGGTGCGGCGGCAGCGTCTCCTGCGCGGCGCGGAAATGGGCCGACTGGACGTGTGCCGCGCCTGCCTCGTCGTCGCGGAAGGCCTCGACCAGGACGTACTCGGTCGGGTCGTCCAGGCTGCGGGACCAGTCGAACCACAGGCAGCCCGGCTCGGCGCGGGTCGCCTCGGTGAACGGGGCGGCGATCTGCGGCCACTGGTCGGCGTGCTCGGGCAGCACCCGGAATTTCGCGGTAATGAAGATCATGGGCTTAAGGCTACCCAGCGGTCGTCGACCGAGTGCTCAGGACGCCTCACGGACGCGCAGATCGGCCAGCCACACCTCGGCCAGGTCGCTGAGCGCGACGCCGAGGACCTCGCTGAGGCAGACCACGGTGCCGAACGCGGGTGCCGGGAGCCGGCCCACCTCGATCTTGCGCAGCGTCTCGGGTGAGATGCCGGCCGCCAGGGCCACCTCGACGAGACTGCGGCTGCCCCGCGCGACCCGGAGCGCCGCTCCAAGGCGTCGCCCTGCGGCGATCTGTTCCGGTGTGAGCGGTGGGCGGACCATGTGAGCAGGATAGATGCGCCGAGCACGGAGCGGCAATGTCGACCCGCCGACCCCTCGGGCCAACGTGGTATAAATATACCGCACCGGAGACGGAAGGGTTGATCGTGATCGAGCTTAAAACCGCCGCGGAAGTCGATCGAATGGCCGTGACCGGCCGGTTCGTCGGCGAGCTGCTGGCCGAGCTGCGGGCGGTGGCCGCCGCAGGTGTCAACCTGCTGGACCTGGAGCACCACGCCCGCCGCCGAATCAGGGAGCGGGGCGCCGAGTCCTGCTACTGGGACTACACGCCGTCGTTCGGTCGCGGCCCGTTCCGCAACGTCCTGTGCCTCTCGGTCAACGACGCCGTGCTGCACGGTCTGCCGCACGACTACGTCCTGCGCGACGGTGACCTGCTGAGCATCGACATGGCGGTCGGGATCGACGGCTGGGCCGCCGACTCCGCGCTGTCCGTCGTCGTCGGCACCCCCGACCCGGCGGATCTGAAGCTGATCGAGGCCACCGAGGTCGCGCTGGCGGCCGGCATCGACGCCGCGCGGCCGGGCAACCAGCTCGGCGACATCTCCGCCGCCATCGGCGAGGTCGCCCACCGCTACGGCTACCAGGTCAACGACGAGTTCGGCGGGCACGGCATCGGCCGCACCATGCACGAGGCCCCGCACGTGCCCAACAACGGCCGACCCGGGCGGGGCATGAAACTCAAGCCCGGCCTGACGCTCGCGATCGAGCCGTGGTTCTGCCGTAGCACCGGCAAGATCAAATTTGACCAGGACGGCTGGACGATCCGGTCCGCGGACGGCTCGCGCTCGGCCCACTCCGAGCACACCGTCGCGGTCACCGAGACCGGCCCCCGGGTGCTGACCTACCGCCCCGACCAGGGCGTACTGCCGGACAGCCGCAGCGGGCAGTCGGCCGCGACGTCCTGAGGCGTACCGCCGCGGAGCGTGCGGGCCATCGGCCTGCGGTGCCTGCGCAGTTTCATGCCGGCTCGATCGGGATCGTGACGCTGACCCGGGTCGGGCCGCCGACCGGGCTGTCGACCGACAGGCGGGCGTCGATGGCGTCGAGGCGACCGATGATGCCGCGCAGGCCGGTGCCGCGGCCCGGGTCGGCGCCACCGGAACCGTTGTCGTCGACCTGGATCCGTAGCATGTCGCCGGCCTGGTCGAAGGTCACGCACGCCGCCGTGGCGCCGCTGTGTTTCGCCACGTTGGCCAGGGCTTCGGCCACCGCGAAGTACGCCGCGGTCTGCACCGCCGGTGGGAGCTGCGCGGGCGGGTCGCCGGTGACGGTGACGGGCACGGCGAGGTCGAGCGCCAGGGCGCGGACGGCGTCACCGAGGCCGCGGTCGGCGAGGACCGCCGGGTGGATGCTCTGGGTGACGGTGCGAAGGTCGTCGAGGGCGGCGGTCGCCGTGGCGCGGGCCTCCGCCAGCAGTTGCGCGGCACCGTCGACGTCGCGGCGCAGCAGGTCCCCGGCCAGGCCGAGGGTCAGCGCCAGGGACACCAGGCGGGCCTGGGCCCCGTCGTGCAGGTCGCGCTCGATCCGTTTCAGCTCGGCCGCCTGCTGGTCCACGGCGCTGCGGCGGGAACGGGTCAGCGTGGCGATCCGCTCGGTGAGCTCCCGCTCGCGGGCGCCGGGAGGGCGACTGACCACCCAGGCGTGCAGCCCGACGATCGTCGCCAGGCCGAGCAACGTCCATGTCAGCAGCAGGCTCACCGCGCCCGCCAACAGGACGGCCACGCCGCTGACCACGATCGCCGCGATCTCCCACCAGGGGCGGTCGGCGGGCGTTGC
>NZ_JBFAPG010000294.1:0-8105 GCF_040675595.1 Micromonospora sp. NPDC049580 | reverse complement strand
GCCGGCCTTGACGTCCGGCGCCGGTCAGGACGACGATCCTAGTGACGAATGTCGATGACGGGGGTCGTTGATGAGGCACCGGGTCGTCTGTCTGGCCGTCGCCGCGCTCGCTGCCGCCTCGGGTGTTCTCGCCGTGGTCCTCCCGGCGTCCGCCGCCAGCGGGTGTGCGGCGCAGCTCCAGGTTCGCTACCAGTACCCGTCGATGCTGCGCGGCGACCTCACGGTGCTGAGCGTCGGTCAGCCACTCACGAAGTGGACGTTGAGCTTCCCGCTGCGCTACCCGACCGAGCAGATCAAGAACGTCGACGGTGTGCGCTGGGAACAGCACGGCGGGCAGGTCACGATCCGCAACCTGCCCGGTGTCACGTTGCCGGCGGACCAGCAGGTGTCCTTTCCATTCGTCATGACGCACGGGGTGCGGATCGGCGGGCCGCAGACCTTTAGGCTCAACGGCGTCACCTGCACGACCGTGCTGCCCAGGCCCACGCCGACGCCCCCGTCGAGCCCGCCGCCGGTCTCGCCGAGTCCGCAGCCGAGCGGATCACCCAGCCCCGGCCCCGACCCGAACCGGCCGTCCGTCCAGATCACGAGGCCGGAAGGCGGGGACCACTTCTTCGCCCCGGCCACCATCACCGTGGAAGCCGCCGCCACGCCCGCGCCCGGCCGGCGGATCACCCGCGTCGAGTTCTTCGGCTCGAGCAGCCAGGCGGATCTCGCCCCGCTCGGCACCGACACGACCGCGCCGTACACCGCCCGGTGGCGTGACCTGCCGGCCGGCTACTACAGCTTTTACGCCCGAGCGTACGACGACCAGGGCGCTACGCAGATCAACGGGATGTCGCTCGTCCGCGTGTTGACACCGGGCGAGGAGCGGCAGGCGCCGTACGTCAGCGTGGTGCGCGACCAGCTCTGGGGCATCTCCCCGGTCATTGACGCGGCCGCCCCTCGACGCCTGACGCCGCTCGTCCGCACCGGTGCGGAGGCCCGCTGCGTGCAGGGGCGCGGCATCTGGGACGGCCCGGTCGACGCCACCGCCGTGGCCGGGCTCGTCGCACGCGGCGTCCAGGCGGCGTACGTCCCGCTCAACGAGGCCTGCTGGCTCGGCCTGTCGTACGTGGACCCCCGCTACGGCGCTCAGCCGTACCGACAGGAGATCGTCGCGTACACGCAACGCTTGACGGCCGCCGGCATCACGCCCATCGTCGCTCTCGGCTGGAGCCACGGCCGTTACACCGGGCCGGAGGCGACCTGCCGGGACGAACGTGCCGTCTGCGCCAAGCCGATGCCCGACGCCGCGTACGCCATGGACTTCTGGGAGAGCGTCGGTCGGACCATCTTCGGCGAGACGGTGGTATTCGACCTCTTCTCGGCGCCGTACCCGGATCAGGCGATCGCCGACCCGACCCTCGCCTGGACGTGCTGGCGTGAGGGTGACGAGGCATGCTCCGCGCTCGGCTATCCGACGGTCGGCATGCGGCTGCTGCTGGCCGCGCTCCGGATTGGTTCCCCCAGTGTGCTGCTGGCCAGTGGCCTGAACGGCGGCAACGACCTGTCCCGGTGGGCCGCGTACCGGCCGGAGGATCCGGTCCACAACGTCGCGGCGGCCTGGCGGCCGGCAGCGCCGGGGAACTGCCATCCGCCGACCCTGCCGCAGGCCCCCGTCGTCGTCACGGCGGTCTGCCGCTAGGGCAGCGGGCTCGGCGCTCCGCAGCCGGCCGGGCCGCTCCACCGGGACGGGTGATCGACCGCCTAGACTCGGCGCGGTTCGACCGACCGGCGGATGGATCAGGCACATGACGAGCAGTGACGGCCGCGGCTGGCTGCGGGCGATGCCCGCCGATGGTGGACGCGACGCGCTGTTCGACCGCGCCGGCCACCGGGTGTACGGGACGTGCCGGCTCAGCGAGCTGGTGCAGGGGCGTCCGCCCGGCGTCACGGGCAGCCAGTGGGGTTCGGCCAGCCGGGCGGCGTTCGACCTCGTGGTCAGCGCCGCCGACACCGGGCGGCCGGTCGTCGCCGTGGCGATCGGTCCGGTCCCGCCTGCCGGGTCGGCCGAGCAGCGCGTCGAGCGCCTCACCGACGCCGTGAGCGCGGCCGTCGGACTGCCCGTGCTGCGCATCGGGTCACCGACGCTGCGGGCCGCCGAGCACGGCCGGCGCCTCGTCGAGTACGTGGTCGACGCGCGCGCCTACGCGGCGGGCGGCACCGGGGACGAGCCCGCTCCGGTGGGATTCCGCGACATCCTCGGACGGCTTCCGGACGGCCGGACCGGCCCGGTGAACGACCTCGGCACGTTGACCCGCGCGGCGGCGGTCGAGGCGTACGTGGCCGGGCGCCTGGCCGACCCGATCGTGCGCGGGCTGCACGTGCACTGGGCCGAGGGCCCGGCGGAGGGCTGGAGCTGGGTCCAGGTGCGCCCGGACGCCTGCCTGGTTGAGCGGGTCTCGGTGACCGCGCAGCGCTTCTCCTGCGGCGTCGACGCGGCCCGGCTGGCCGAGGACCTGGCGACCGTCGCGGTCGGCGAACGGCTGCGCGCCGTGCGGCCGGACGGCCCGGACCTGCTGGCGCGCGCGGACCTCACCACGGAGATCGTCGCGTTGAGCCGGCGGCGGGACGAGCTGGTGGGCGGTTTCGCGTTCGACCACCTCTGCGCGGACTGACCGGCCACTTTCCCTGCTGAACCCTGCTCCGCACCCGATCCGCTCGGGGGCGGAGCAAATTTTCCTGTGCGCGGGTTGAACCTTCCCCATCGCCGTCCCGTACTCCTGCGCGAATGAAGAGGATCTCCCCAACCGCGTCGACCGGACGCGGGAGACGGTGCGGAAAGGGCATCGTCGGCCATCGACACGTTACCGGGTAGGTCGCGGTGGTCGCCGCCGTGGCGTGCCATCTCACATCCGTCGGTCCGCCGAGGGCAGGAATCCACTACCGGATCGAGAAGGAGAGCAATTCGATGCGCAGGTCCACTCGGGCGCGCCGGTCACCCGGCATCGCGCGGAGCAAGCGTCTGCTGGCCGTTGTCGGCACGCTCGTGGTCTTCGGCGGAGTAGTCGCCGTCACCCAGATCTCGTCGGCCCAGGACCGGCGGACGAACAAGCCCCGGCCAGCCGCCGGGCAGTGCGTGGAGCCGAGCCCGGGCTCGACCGCGCCGAGTGGCGCCTCGACCAGCCGCACCTGGCAGAACGGTCGGTGGGTGCGTAACCACTGGGGTGACGGTCAGGAGTCGGTGGCGGAGTGCGAGGACGCCAAGGACGGCACGGTGGGCACCGGCTCGGCCGTCGCCTGTCCCGATGTGGCGGCCAAGCTGCCGCAGGTGCCGGATCGGGCGCGAGCCGAGGTCGACCGTAATCTCGCACAGTTGCAGACCCAGATCGCCGAGGCCGATCGACGGCTGGCCGCCGAGGGCAACAAGGGCGCCGATTTCATCCGCAGTGCGATCCTGCAGCCGCTGGCCGGAAAGCGTAAGGCGGTGCTGGACCGGATCACGACCGCTATCGACCGGGTCGGACCGCGTCCGCAGGGTTTGGCGCAGCTCGCCGAGTGCCAGGTGCAGCCGACCGGTAACAACAACGGCGGCAGCACCGGTGGCGGGAACAACAACGGTGGGAACACCGGCGGTGGCAACAACAACGGTGGGAACACCGGTGGCGGAAACACCGGCGGTGGCGGAAACACCGGCGGCGGCAACAACAACGGCGGGAACAATGGCGGCACCGCCCCGGGCGCGGGGCTCGGCGTGCTGGCCAACAACTGCGACGAGAGCCAGTTGCAGCCGCACAACGGTTTCCAGAACGGCAACCGGTGCGTGAGCACCGAGTTCGGTGAGGTCGGCGCCGCCGCCAACAACCCGTCGCTGCTGATCACCCAGTTCCCGCAGCAGGTCGGCCGCAACCAGCCCTTCACCCTGCGGGTCAGCACCAAGAACCTGGTCCGTGACCGCTTCCTCGCGGCCGGTCAGGGTGGGTACTACGTGGAGAGCTCGCTGCTCAACGCCCAGGGCCTGGTCCGGGGTCACTTCCACACCGCCTGCCGGATGCTGGACAGCCTGACCGCGCCGCCGGAGCCGCAGGAGGTGCCGGCGTTCTTCGTCGCGACCGAGGACGGTCGCGGTGGCGCCCAGCCGGACGACGTGACCATTCAGATTCCGGGCCTGCCGGAATCGGGTACGGCGCAGTGCTCGGTCTGGGCCGGTGACGGCTCGCACCGTCTGCCGATGATGGAGCGGGCGAACCAGACCCCCGCCTTCGACTCGATCCGCATCAACGTGAACTGATTCGACAGTCGGCCGGCCAGTCGGGGTGGACAGCCCCGGGTGGCCGGCCACGCACACAGCGACGGGGTCCTGCCGTTTCCGGCGGGACCCCGTCGCTCGCTGTTGCCGTGTGTCAGCGGCTCTTGTACGCCTCGACGACCTCGACCGGGATCCGGCCCCGCTCGGAAATCTTGTAGCCGTTCTTGACGGCCCATTCCCGGATCGCCCGGTTCTGCTCGCGGTCCATTCCGGCGCCGCTGGGTCGCCCCGGCCGCCGAACTGTCCGTGTGTTCTCCGCCGGGCCCCGACCGATCCGCCGACCCGCATTGATGTACGGGTCCAGCGCCTTACGCAGGACGCCGGCATTCTCGTCCGAGACGTCGATCGTGTAGGCCACGCCGTCGAGACTGAACTCGACCGTCCGGTCGGCCTTCCCGCCGTCGAGGTCGTCGGTCAGGACCGTGATTACTTTTCTCGCCATTGCCGATTACTCCCTGTGTGTGGCGGGATGTGTCCAAAGTCTGACCTACCACCCGGGGAATCCGCAACAATATGCGTCCCATTCATTCGGCGCGTCGCGATTGAGTGGCGCACAAAACCGCGAACCGACGCGGAATCGCGGGCGTTGCCGCCGCGTCAATCGGTAAGCAGGCCGGCGTGGCCGGCGATGGCCGCCGCCTCCGCGCGGTTGGAGACCCGCAGCTTGCGCAGCAGCGCGGCGGTCATCCGTTTCACCGTCCGTTCCGAGACGTGCAGTTCCTCGGCGACGTCGACGGTGCTCATGTGGCTGGCCGCCATCGAGCAGCTCAAGGAGGACGGCCTGGAGGACATGCCGGTGCCGGACGCCTTCCCGGATTCCGGGGAGTTCACCGACGAGTTCGGCTACACCTACCTGGGCTTCTCCTCCGGCACCGACGCCGCCCAGGGGCGCTGGGCGTCCGGGCCCGCGCCGGACGGCAGGGGCGAGTTCCGCTACGACGACAATCCGCGCGCGAACGCCCCCGAGCCGGTGCTGCCGCCCGGTGACCCGCGGCTGTACGGCACCAACCCGGGCATGGCCGGCAGCGCCGTGGACACCGTCACGAGCAAGCTCACCTGAGATCGTCTCGTCGGGTCGCCCGCCCCGCACGGGACGGGACCGGCCCACCCAGGAAACGAGGAGGAGAAGCGCATGTCCGTCGTCGCGCCCGTCCGGGACACCGCCGTCGTCCCGCTGTCGCGTACCCGGGTGAAGCTTGTGGTCTGCACGGTGTTGACCGCGCTCGCCGTCGGTGTCGGGCTGCCCGCCCGGGTGGTGCTCGCCCTGTCGTTGACCAGCCTGGCCATTCCCGTCGCCGTGGCGCTGGCCGGCGGCATCCGGGCGGTCCGGGAGCTGGTGCTGCCGATTCGCCCGCCGGCACCGGGCAGTGGTCTGGGTCACACCTCGGAACAAGGGGAACGCTTTGTTACTTGAGTGAGATACGCTCAACTCAACGCGATAGCAGGTGTTCGATGGCAACTCTTCCGGTACTTCCCCTGACCGACGCCGTGCTGCTGCCCGGCATGGTCATCCCGGTGACCCTCGACCCGACCACCCAGGCCGCCATCGACGCGGCCCGGACGACCGGCGACCGCAAGCTGCTGGCCGTGCCGCGTATCGACGGCGAGTACGGCCCGGTCGGCGTGGTCGCCACCATCGAGAAGGTCGGCCGGCTGCCCGACGGTGAGCCTGCCGCCGTGGTCCGTGGCCTGTCCCGGGCCCGGATCGGCTCCGGCGTGCCCGGCCCCGGCGCGGCCCTCTGGGTCGAGGCGACCGAACTCGACGAACCCGCTCCCGCCGGCCGTGCCCGGGAACTCGCCCGCGAGTACCGCGCCCTGGTGACCTCCGTGCTCCAGCAGCGAGGCGCCTGGCAGGTCATCGACGCGGTGGAGCGGATGACCGACCTGTCCGAGCTGGCCGACTCGGCCGGCTACGCGCCCTGGTTGACCCTGGACCAGAAGACCGAGCTGCTCGCCGCGCCGGACGTCACCGCCCGGCTGGAGCTGCTGGTCGGCTGGGTCAAGGCGTACCTGGCCGAGCAGGAGGTCACCGAGCAGATCAACAGCGACGTCCGCGAGGGCCTGGAGAAGTCGCAGCGGGAGTTCCTGCTGCGCCAGCAGCTCGCCGCGATCCGCAAGGAGCTGGGCGAGGACGAGCCCGACGGCTCGGCCGACTACCGCTCCCGGGTGGAGAGCGCCGACCTGCCGGACAAGGTCCGCGAGGCGGCGATGCGCGAGGTCGGCAAGCTGGAGCGGGCCAGCGACTCCTCCCCGGAGGCGGGCTGGATCCGCACCTGGCTGGACACCGTGCTGGAAATGCCGTGGGGTACGCGTACCCAGGACAACACCGACCTGGCCGCGGCCCGGGCGGTGCTCGACGCCGACCACGCCGGCCTGGCCGACGTGAAGGACCGCATCCTGGAGTACCTCGCGGTGCGCAACCGCCGGGCCGAGCGCAACCTCGGCGTGGTCGGCGGTCGCGGCTCCGGCGCGGTGCTCGCCCTCGCCGGTCCTCCCGGGGTCGGCAAGACCAGCCTCGGCGAGTCCGTGGCCCGGGCGCTCGGGCGCAACTTCGTCCGGGTGTCGCTCGGCGGCGTCCGCGACGAGGCGGAGATCCGCGGTCACCGGCGTACCTACGTGGGCGCGCTGCCCGGCCGGATCGTGCGCGCGCTGCGCGAGGCCGGCTCGATGAACCCGGTCGTGCTCCTCGACGAGGTGGACAAGCTGGCCGCCGGCTACGCCGGCGACCCGGCCGCCGCCCTGCTGGAGGTGCTCGACCCGGCGCAGAACCACACCTTCCGGGATCACTACCTGGAGGTCGACCTGGACCTGTCCGACGTGCTGTTCCTGGCCACCGCCAACGTGGTGGAGTCCATCCCCGGCCCCCTGCTGGACCGGATGGAGCTGGTCACCCTGGACGGCTACACCGAGGACGAGAAGGTCGCCATCGCCCGCGACCACCTGCTGCCCCGGCAGCGGGAGCGGGCCGGTCTGACCGCCGACGAGGTCAGCGTCGCCGACGAGGCGTTGGCGCTGATCGCGGGGGAGTACACCCGGGAGGCGGGCGTCCGGCAGCTCGAACGGGCGCTGGCCAAGATCCTGCGCAAGGTGGCGGTGACGCTGGCGACCGACCCGTCGCCGGTACGCGTCGACACCGACAACCTCACCGGCTACCTGGGGCGGCCGAAGTTCACCCCGGAGTCGGCCGAGCGCACCGCGGTGCCCGGCGTGGCCACCGGCCTCGCCGTCACCGGCGCCGGTGGGGACGTGCTCTTCATCGAGGCGACGAGCATGGAGGGCGAGCCGGGGCTGACCCTGACCGGCCAGCTCGGCGACGTCATGAAGGAGTCGGCGCACATCGCGCTGTCGTACCTGCGCTCCAACGGGCGGCGGTTCGGCATCGACCCGAACGTCCTGGCCGGGCGCCGGATCCACGTCCACTTCCCGGCGGGCGCGGTGCCCAAGGACGGCCCGAGCGCCGGCATCACCATGGTGACGGCCCTGGCGTCGCTGGTCACCGGTCGCCCGGTCCGCCCCGAGTTCGGGATGACCGGCGAGGTGACGCTCTCCGGACGGGTGCTGCCGATCGGCGGGGTGAAGCAGAAGCTGCTCGCCGCGCACCGGGCCGGCCTCACCGAGGTCATCATCCCGGCGCGTAACGAGCCGGACCTGGACGACCTGCCGACCGAGGTGCGCGAGGCGCTGACCGTGCACACCCTGGCCGACGTGGCCGACGTGCTCGCCCTGGCGCTGCGCCCGGCCGACGTCCAGGCGCTGGACGGTCCGGCGCTCTTCAAGGTCTGACGCTCCGAACCAATGGCCCCCGCCGTCTTCT
>NZ_JBFAPG010000293.1:0-8156 GCF_040675595.1 Micromonospora sp. NPDC049580 | reverse complement strand
GACGGCGGGCGGGCCCGTAGGGGCCGCCCGCCGTCGGTCGAGCCGGGTCAGTTCTGGGCCGGGGTCTTCGTGGGGGTCAGCCGGTCCGGGGTGGCGTCCAGGCCGGAGATCCAGCCGGTGACGTTGCGGGCGACGTCCTGGGCGGTCAGGCCGAGGTCGGCGAGGATCTGCGCGCGGGTGCCGTGCGGGTGCCAGTCGGCCGGTACGCCCAGGTCCTTGAGCGGCACCCGGACGTCGGCGTCCCGCATGGCCTGGCCGAGAGCGTCGCCGACTCCGCCGACGCGGACGCCGTCCTCGACGCTGACCACGAGCCGGTGCCGGGCGGCCAGCTCGACCAGCTCGGCCGGGACCGGGCGGACCCAGCGGGGGTCGACGACGGTGACGCCGTAGCCCTGCTCGGCGACCCGGGCCGCGACCTCCATGCCCAGCTGGCCGAAGGAGCCGACGGCGACGAGCAGCACGTCGGTACGCGCCGACTCGGCCAGCACGTCGACCGGGCCGACCCGGCGCAGCGCCGGCAGGTCCGCGGCGACCGCGCCGGTCGGGAACCGCACGACGGTCGGGCCGTCGTCGGTGGCCAGCGCCTCACGCAGCTCCTCGCGCAGCGTGGCGGCGTCCCGGGGAGCGGCGATCCGCAGGCCGGGAACCACGCCGAAGACCGACATGTCCCAGATGCCGTAGTGGCTGGGGCCGTCCGGGCCGGTGATGCCCGCCCGGTCCAGCACGAAGGTCACCGGCAGCTTGTGCATCGCCACGTCCAGCAGGACCTGGTCGAAGGCGCGGTTGAGGAAGGTGGCGTAGACCGCGACCACCGGGTGCAGACCGCCGAGCGCCAGGCCGGCCGCCGAGGTGGCGGCGTGCTGCTCGGCGATGCCCACGTCGTACACCCGCTCGGGGTACTTGCGGGCCAGCTTGGCGATGCCGGTCGGCTCGGCCATGGCGGCGGTGATGCCCACCACGTCCGGCCGCTCGTCGGCCACGGCCAGCAGCTCGTCGGCGAAGACGTGGGTCCACTTCACCGAGGGGGCGGCCAGCAGCGCGCCGGTCTCCACGTCGAAGGCGCTGCCGGGGCCGTGCAGACAGTCCGCCTCGTCCTCCTCGGCCGGGCGGTAGCCGTACCCCTTGCGGGTGACGGCGTGCACGATCACCGGGCCGCCGAAGTTCTTCGCCGCGCGCAGCGCCGACTCGACGGCCGCCACGTCGTGCCCGTCCACCGGACCGACGTACTTGATCCCGAGGTCCTCGAACATGGCCTGCGGGGCGACCGCGTCCTTGATGCCCTTCTTGACGGCGTGCAGCACCTCGTACATCGGCTTGCCGACCAGCGGCGTGGAGCCCAGGGCGTCCTTGACCGTGTCGAGGACCTTCTCGTAGCCGGGGTTGAGCCGCAGCGAGGAGAGGTGGTCGGCGAGACCGCCGATGGTCGGCGAGTAGGACCGGCCGTTGTCGTTGACCACGATGACGAGGGAGTTGCCGGCGGTGGCGATGTTGTTCAGCGCCTCCCAGCACATGCCGCCGGTCAGCGCGCCGTCGCCGACCACGGCCACGACGCTGCGCGCCTCGCCCCGCAGGGCGTACGCCTTGGCCAGGCCGTCGGCGTAGGAGAGCGCGGTGGAGGCGTGCGAGTTCTCGATGAGGTCGTGCTCGCTCTCCGCCTGGCTGGGGTAGCCGGAGAGGCCGCCGCGCTGGCGGAGCTTGTCGAAGCCGGCCTGGCGCCCGGTGAGGATCTTGTGCACGTACGCCTGGTGGCCGGTGTCGAACAGGAGCCGGTCCCGGGGGGAGTCGAAGACGCGGTGCATGGCCAGCGTCAGCTCGACCACTCCGAGGTTGGGCCCGACGTGCCCGCCGGTGCGGGAGACCTTGGCGATCAGGAAGTCCCGAATCTCCGCGGCGAGCACATCCAGCTCCTCGCCCGACATCCGCTTGACGTCCTGCGGACCGCGTACCGTCCCCAGCAACCGACCGTGGTTGGCCGTGTCCTCTTCAACACTCATGACCGGAGAGTCTATCGGCCGTCCGACACTCCGCAGCCTGGCCCGAGCCGCGCGCACCGCAGCGGGCGGCTGAGCGCCTGGTCAGGGCCGATCCACAACGGGCGCGTCGGCCGGCAGCAGGAGCCCCACCAGCTCGACGTGCTGGGTCATCGGAAACAGGTCGAAGCCGCGCAGCGCGGCCAGCCGCCAGCCCAGCTCGGCGAAGGTGCGCACGTCCCGGGCGAAGGCGGCCGGGTCGCAGGCCACGTACGCGACCGCCCGCGGACCGGCGGCGGTCAGCGCGCGCACCACCGGAGCGCCGGCGCCCGAGCGCGGCGGGTCGAGCACCACCACGTCGACCGGGCCGGTGATCCGTCGACGGGCCAGCGCGGTCTCCACCCGGGCCGCCACCACCTCCACGCGGGGCAGGTCGGCCAGGTTCTCCCGGGCGGCGGCCACGCCCTGCGCGGCAGCCTCCACCAGGGTCACCCGACCGGACGCGCCGACCCGGGCGGCCAGCCCGGCGGCGAACAGCCCGGCGCCGCCGTAGAGGTCCCAGGCCTCCTCGCCCGGACGCGGGTCGAGCAGCTCCAGCACGGCCGTGGACAGGGTGTCCGCCGCCGCCGGGTGCACCTGCCAGAAGGCGGACGCGGGCAGCGCCCAGTCCCGCCCGGCGGCCACCTCGCGGACCTCGGTAGGCCCGCTCACCGGCGTGGCCACCCCGTCGCGGACCTCGGCGACGCTCACGTCCCCGCCGGTGCTGGCGACGGTCTCCACGGCCTCGGCCGCCGGCCAGCGCGTGCCGGACGGGGTGAGTACCGGCAGCTGCTGGATGGCCGGGTGGGCGATCCGACAGCGGTCGATCGGCACGACCTCGTGCGAGCGGTGCTTGAGCAGGCCGGCGCGGTCCGCGGCGTCGACCGCGTAGCGGACCCGTGAACGCCAGCCCAGGAGCCCGCCCGGCAGCGCCTCGACCTGGACGCCGAGCCGGTCCAGCTCGGCGTCGGCGAGCCCGCCGAGGCGGACCAGCTGCTCGCGCACCACTGCGGTCTTCCAGGCCAGCTGCGCGTCCGGGGCGACGTGCTGCAGATCGCAGCCGCCGCAGGCGCCCGGCCTCGCGTACGGGCAGGGCGGCTCCACCCGGTCCGGTGAGGGGTCCAGCACGGTCACGGCGTCGGCCCGGACGAACCCCCGGTGCACCTCGGTGACCTCGGCGATCACCCGCTCGCCGGGCAGCGCGTGCCGGACGAACACCACCTGCCCGTCCACCCGGGCCACGCAGTGCCCGCCGGGGGCGACCGCGTCGACGATCAGCTCGACCCGCTCCGCCTCCGCCAGGCCACGTTCGGCCCCGACGGGTGGCGAGGCCGCCGCGGTCCGCTCAGTCACGGCCGTTCCCGACCGTTTCGCTGTCCACCGGGCCGGACTCGTCCGGCGGCGGCGCGGTGACCGCGGCAGGCACGGTGCCCCGCGGCCCGCGCGCGGGGGTACGGGAGAGCGTGGCGTCCAGCCGGTCCAGGTTCTTGCTCGCGGTCGAGGCGAGCTGCCACGGAACGCTGACCACCATCACCCCCGGTTCGAAGAGCAGCCGGCCCTTGAGGCGCAGCGCGCTCTGGTTGTGCAGCAGGTTCTCCCACCAGCGTCCCACCACGTACTCCGGGATGAAGACGGTGACGACGTCGCGCGGTGACGTACGACGGGTCGAGGCGACGAAGTCCAGGATCGGCCGGGTGATCTCCCGGTACGGCGAGTCGACCACGGTGAGCGGGATCGCCATCTCCCGCCGCTCCCAGTCGGCCTGCAGGTCGCGGGTGTCCTTCTCGTCCACGTTGACGGTCACCGCGGTCAGCGTGTCCGGCCGGGTGGCCCGGGCGTACGCGATGGCCCGCAGCGTCGGCTGGTGCAGCTTGCTGACCAGCACGATCGCGTGGTTCCGGGCGGGCAGCACGGCCCGGCCCTCGTCCGGTGGGGTCAGCTCGGTGGCGACCCGGTCGTAGTGCCGGCGGATGGCCAGCATCAGCGCGTAGATCACGGCCATCGCCGCGATCGCGATCCAGGCGCCGAGCAGGAACTTGGTGATCAGGACGATCACCAGCACCGTGCCGGTCAGACCCATGCCGAAGGTGTTGATGGCCCGGGAGCGGTGCATCCGCTTGCGCGCCTCCGGGTCCCGCTCGGTGCGCAGGCGTCGGTTCCAGTGTCGGATCATGCCGGCCTGGGAGACGGTGAACGAGACGAAGACGCCGACGATGTAGAGCTGGATGAGGCGGGTCACCTCGGCCTGGAACCCGACGATCAGCACGATCGCGAAGAGGGCGAGAAAGGTGATGCCGTTGGAGAAGGCCAGCCGGTCGCCCCGGGTGTGGAACTGGCGGGGCAGGTAGCGGTCCTGGGCGAGGATCGAGCCGAGCACCGGGAAGCCGTTGAACGCGGTGTTCGCGGCCAGGAAGAGGATGAGCGCGGTCATCCCGGCCACCACGTAGAGCAGGAACGAGCCGGAGCCGAAGACCGTCTCGCCGAGCTGGGTGGTCACCGTCTTCTGCACGTACCCGTCGGGGCCCGAGACGATCTGCAGGGCCGGGTCCTCGACGAACTGCAGGTGGGTCAACCGGGCCAGCCAGATGATCCCGACGAGCAGGCTCACCGCGATCGCGCCCAGCAGCAGCAGCGTGGTGGCGGCGTTGCGGCTCTTCGGCGCCTTGAACGCGGGCACGCCGTTGGAGATCGCCTCCACGCCGGTGAGCGCGGCGGCGCCCGAGCTGAACGTCCGCAGCAGCAGGAAGACCAGCGCGAAACCGGTCACGCTGTGCTCGGCCTGGATGACCAGGTCGGCACTGGGCGCACGCAGGTCGTCGCCCAGCACGAAGACGCGGAACAGCCCGGTGAGCAGCATCGCGCCCATCACGATCACGAAGCCGTACGTGGGGATGGCGAACGCGGTGCCCGACTCGCGCAGCCCGCGCAGGTTGACCGCGGTCAGCAGGATCACTGCGAGCACCGCGATCATGACCTTGTGGGTGGCCACGAACGGCACCACCGAGCCGAGGTTCGCCACGCCGGAGGAGACCGACACGGCCACCGTGAGCACGTAGTCGACCAGCAGGGCGCTGGCCACCCCGACCCCGAACTTCGGCCCGAGATTGACCGTGGCCACCTCGTAGTCGCCGCCGCCGGAGGGGTAGGCGTGCACGTTCTGCCGGTAGCTGGCCACCACCGTGAGCATCACCACGACCACCGCGAGGGCGATCCACGGGGAGAACAGGAACGCCGACGCCCCGGCGATGGACAGGGTCAGCAGGATCTCGTCAGGCGCGTACGCGACGCTGGACAGCGCGTCGGAGGCGAACACGGGCAGCGCGATGCGCTTCGGCAGGAGGGTGTGCTGCAGTCGGTCGGACCGGAACGGTCGACCGAGCAGCAGTCGCTTCAGCAGCGAGGTGGGTCTGGCCACGAACGCCAAGGGTACGACCACCACGGTGAGAACGCGGGGGTGGGCGATCACCGTCGGCCGACAGGACGCGGTACGGTCGGTCCCGCTGTCGACCCGGACGTGGCAGGCTCGAACTCGGAGCCACCGGCGGCGAAAGGGCCAGCGGCAGCGGTACGCACCTTGGGAGGGACAGCGTGCACGTCGTGATCATGGGATGTGGCCGGGTCGGGTCGACCCTCGCCCACAGCCTGGAGTCCCGGGGGCACTCGGTGGCGGTGATCGACCAGGACGCCGACGCCTTCCGCCGGCTCGGCCCCGACTTCGCCGGGATCACGGTGACCGGGGCGGGCTTCGACGGCGAGGTGCTGCGTCAGGCCGGCATCGAGCGCGCGGACGCCTTCGCGGCCGTCTCCAGCGGCGACAACTCCAACATCATCTCGGCGCGGTTGGCCCGTGAGACGTTCGGCGTGTCCCGGGTCGCGGCCCGGATCTACGACCAGCGCCGGGCCCAGGTCTACGAGCGGCTGGGCATTCCCACGGTGGCGACGGTGCGCTGGACGGCCGACCGGATGCTGCGGCACCTCGTGCCCGAGGGCAACGTGGAGATCTTCCGCGACCCCACGAGCACCGTGTCGATCGTCGAGGTGCCGGTGCACAAGGAGTGGATCGGCCGGCCGGTGCGCGTCCTGGAGGAGGCATCCGGTGCTCGGGTGGCCTACCTGATCCGCTTCGGCATCGGCACGCTGCCCACCGCGTCCACCGTCGTACAGGAGGGTGACCAGGTGTTCATGCTGGTCAGCGACGACATCGTGGCGACGGTCACGTCGGTGGCGGCGACCCCGCCGGAAGGGGGGCACTGAGCCATGCGGATCGCCATCGCGGGCGCCGGCAACGTGGGCCGCTCGATCGCCCAGGAGCTGATCGAGAACGGCCACCAGGTGATGCTGATCGAACGGCAGCCGAAGATGCTCCGGCCGGACCGGGTGCCGGCCGCCGAGTGGGTGCTCGCCGACGCGTGCGAGGTGGCCAGCCTGGAGGAGGCCAACGTCGCCGGCTGCGACGTGGTGGTCGCGGCCACCGGTGACGACAAGACCAACCTGGTGCTGTCGCTGCTGGCCAAGACCGAGTTCGCGGTGCCCCGGGTGGTGGCCCGGGTCAACCGGGCGGAGAACGAGTGGCTCTTCACCGAGCAGTGGGGCGTCGACGTCGCGGTGAGCAAGCCCCGGGTGATGGCCGCCCTGGTCGAGGAGGCGGTCACCGTCGGCGACCTGGTCCGGCTGATGACCTTCCGGCAGGGCGAGGCGAACCTCGTCGAGATCACCCTCCCGCCGACCGCTCCCTACGTCGGTCAGCCCCTGCACGCGGTGCCGCTGCCCCGCGACTCCGCCCTGGTGGCGATCCTGCGCGGCAAGCGCGTCCTGGTGCCCAGCCCGGACGACCCCATCGAGGCCGGCGACGAGCTGATCTTCGTCTGCACCGCCGAGGTGGAGGACGATGTCCGTGCGGTCATCCTCGGCCCGGACAGCGTCGAGCGGACCCGCGGCTCACACTGAGCCGTCGGGCGCGGGCGGCGCGGTCGCTCAGGCGCCGGGCAGCGGGGTGGGTTGCGGCTCCCGGGTGACCCGGCGCACCGTCCAGACGGTGATGAGCAGCAGCAGCGCGTACGGGGGGTAGCCCAGCGCCAGCCGGGCCACGCCCAGCGCGGTGTCCTGGTGGGCCAGGTAGAGCCCGGCCTGCACGCCCACCTTGGCGAGCCACACCACGCCCCAGAGCACGGTCAGCCGGGTGAAGACGTGCACCAGCTTCGGGTCGGCCCGCCACTCGGAGCGGCCCTTGGCGACCAGCACCGACCAGATCCACCCGACGAGGGGCTGCCGGATGGCCGCCGAGATCAGCAGGGCGATGCCGTAGCCGATGCCGTAGAGGATGCCGGGAAGGTAGAAATCCCGCTCGTCACCGGTGCGCCAGGCGATGGCGGCGCCGATGCCCACCCCGAACAGCCCGTTGACCGCGTGCCGGATCGGCCGGCGCTGAGCCAGCCGCAACCCGGCGATCAGCAGCGCGACGGTCACCGAGGCGATCACGGCGGGCCGCAGGTCGCCGATGATGTTGGCGAGCACGAAGACGACCACCGGGATGCTGGACTCGACCAGCCCCCGCCAGCCGCCGAGCTGGTCGGCCATCTGCTCGGCGATCGTGGGCAGCGGCTCGTCGTCCTGCGGAGGATCGGTCTCCGGCTGTGCTGCCCGGTGCTGTCCCGTCGTCATGCCCGGCCTTCCGTCCGCGGTGCCGTCACTTCGGCGAGTCCAGCTCGTAGTACGGGTTGTAGATGACCTTGCGGTCGTCGCGCATGGCCACCCGGCCGCGCGCGGTCAGGTGCCGCCCCGGCTCGATCCCGGAGATGTGCCGCCGGCCCAGCCAGACCAGGGTGACGACGTCGCTGCCGTCGTACAGGTCGGCCTCGAGGGTGGGCAGGTTGGTGCGCGGCGTGTAGACCACGGTGCGCAGCCGACCGGCGACCGAGACCAGCTGGCCCCGGGAGCACTGCTGGGCCAGGACACCGCCGCAATCGGCGCTCTCCTGCCGCAGCTCCTGCGCGTCGATCTCGGCCTCGCTGGCGGTGAACCGTTGCAGGATGCGCCGCAGCGACACCCGGCTCTCGTCGGTCTTCATGACCTCCGCGTCACCCTCTCCACGCTCGCCGGCGCCGCCGAGCCCCGCCAGGTCTGACCGAGCGCCCACCGGCCCGCCGG
>NZ_JBFAPG010000292.1:0-8181 GCF_040675595.1 Micromonospora sp. NPDC049580 | reverse complement strand
GGCGGGTGGGCGTCAGGCGGCCGAGGCGGTCGCCGTCGACAGCGACCCGGTGGTACGGGTCTGCCGCGGAGCCGAAGCCCGCTCCGGGGACCGGCCGGTCGACGTGGCGGCGTCGGGTCGCTGCGGGGCGGCTGTGGGCGGTGTGTCGTCCGCCCGACGGGCCAGCCGGAGCGACTGTTCAGCGGTGCTGCGCGCCGCACATGGCCAGGGTTGGCCGGCGCAGAGCAGGTTGCGGCACGCGCCCTCTCCGTCCGACTCGTGTGCGGCCAGCACGTCGAGCGCGAGCTGCCAGAGCAGCGGATCGGTCACGTCGCGCGGACGCTCGGCACGCCGGCTCGCACGGTTGCTCATGTCGTCGGACATGGTGGTCCCCCCTGTCAGGCTGATTCCCCGAAACGTCTCCACTCGCACCGCCGGCAAAACCCCCCACCTGCTGTGATCTGCGTGGCAGCGCCGATGCGACCGGCGGGCGAGCCAGCCCCGCCCGAGATGCGGAGGCGCAGGTACCGACAGTCGGGGGAACAGGGGTTCTCTGACATCTGCTCGCGTCCCTTGACACGGGTCGGTACGGTGGCGTCCCACGTGCCTCCCGCCGAGGAGTGTCCTGTTGACGACCCTTCAGTCCATGCCTTCTGCCGCCGAGGAGGGTTCAGGCTCGGTCGTTCCCTACCGGACCGCATTCGAGCTCTCCCTGGACCTCGCCGGATCGGTCGTCCGGGTCCGCGAGCAACTACGGGCGTGGCTACGACAGAAGCGCTACGACGTGGAGCGCTTCGACGCGGGCGCGTCGACCCTGGCACCGGGTGTGGTGCTGCTGCACGCCGCCACGAACACGGCCTACGGATGGCAGCTGCGGGAAACGCGCAAGGACGGGGTGGCCTGGGTCAGCACGGTGGCCGTGGTAGGTGGCCGTTCGCCGTACCGGACCTGGGTGTCGGTCAACATCGAGCCCACCGCACCGCCCGGCGTCCCGGTCCCGACACCGCGGACGCCCGGGTTGGTTCGGCTGCTGCTGGACGCCGTCGACGCGTTCGACGGCGAGGCGCCGCTGCGCAGCGCGCCGGTCGCGGTCCCCGCCCCGGCCGTCGACGAGCTGCTGGACCTGGTCTGCGTCGAGGGACGGCGGTTGCCGGTCGTGGTGGCGGTGGCGCCCGGCGGTGAGCCGTTCGAGCGGTGGCGCCAGCTCGTGACACGGCTGATGGCCGACCTCCCCGGCCTGGCGAGCCTGTACATCCTCGATCCGACGGCCGCGCAGGCCTTCAACGACGGTATCGGCGCGACGCACGGGATCGGGCCGGGCAGTATCCGGACCTACCTCCCGGACGTCGATCCGGCGCTCGTCGAGGACGGGCTGCGCCACCGCGTGCTCAGCCGACGCCGTATCGAGACAGAGTCGCATCGCGCGGCCCGAGCGCTTTCGGCCCTGCCCCGGCAACTGGCCGCCAACTCCCTCCCACCGGCCGCCCTCAAGGGCCTGAACCTGTCACTTCGGGACTTCTTCCGCAGCGCAACCCGCCGGCCGACCGCCGACGACCAGCGCGTCGCCCTCGCGGACGAGGTGAAGATCCTCACCAGCCTGCTGGAGACGGCCGACGATGCCGACCGGCAGGCGCGGGCCACCATCAGCCGGCAACAGGACGAGCTGCTGGATCTCACCGCCGAACTGGAGTTCACCCGCAACGAGCTGGAGGGGCGCGACGCGACGATCCGGGCCCTTCGACAGCGGCTGGGGGAACTCAACCGGCACGCGGAGGCGTACGCCCCGCCCGAACTTCCGGATCCGTTGCCGAGTTCGTTCGCCGAGCTGTTCGACCGGCTCGACGTGCTCGCGCCCGACGTGGTGTTCACCGGCGACCGCGGTCTCGCCCTCGACCTGGACGAGCATGCCGCCCACTCGAACTGGTCTCAACTCGCCTGGCAGGCGATGCTCGCGATGGCCGACTACGCGCGGGCCAGACGCGACGGCTGGTCCGGTGGGGACTTCAAGTTCTGGTGCGAGACCCCGGCCGAGGGCGGCCGGGTCATCTCCGCCGGCAAGGTGGCCCGCGACGAGTCGCAGACCGTACGGAACAACCGGCGCTTCGCTCAGCAGCGGACGCTGCCGGTGCCGCCGGGCGTCGACCCGCGGGGTCGGGTCTTCATGGGGGCGCACGTGCGGCTCGGCACATTGGCAACCGTCTCTCCCCGGCTGCACTTTCATGACGACTCGGCCGGTAGCGGCGCCATCTACATCGGATATGTCGGTCGTCATCTGAGCAACACCGCGACCTCGCGGTCCTGACGACATCCGGGCGGGGCAGTGCGTCGTGCCGTCAGTCCGGCAACAGCGGCATCTCGACGCCCGGGTCCCGGCCCAGCAGCACCGCCCGGGTGAGCGCCGAGGAGCCGAACCGGTCGCGGACCGCGTCCACCGCGGCGTCCAGGTCGGCCCCGGGGTCGGCCTGGAACGGCAGTTCCGGCTGCACCGGGTTGTCGTCGAGGTTGCCCACTGAGACGCCGACCAGGGTGACGCCCCGCCTGTCGATCTCCGGTAGCGCGGCTTGCAGCAACGCCCGCGCGGCGGCGAGCAGCGGCACGGTGTCCGCGGTCGCCTTGCCGACGGTGTGCGAGCGGGTGGCCCGGGTGTAGTCGCCGAAGCGCAGCCGCAGCACCACCGTGCGCCCGGACCGCCCGGCCGCCCGCATCCGTCGGGTGACCCGGTCGACCAGGCCGGCCAGGATGGCGTCCAGCTCCGCCGGGGCATGCGGGGTACGTCCCAACGCGTGCTGCGCGCCCATCGAGCCCCGGCGGCGGCCGACCTGCACCGACCGGGGGTCGCGCATGTGGGCCAGGGCGTGCAGGTGCCGGCCGGCGCCCGCCCCGAGCAGGGACACCAGCGCGGCCTCGCCGAGCCGGGCCACCTCCCCGACGGTACGGATCCGGCGCTCCCGCAGCTTGGCCGCGGTGACCGGGCCGACGCCCCACAGCCGCTCCACCGGCAGCGGGTGCAGGAACTCCACCTCGGCGTCGGGGGCGACGACCAGCAGCCCGTCCGGTTTCGCCACCCCGCTGGCCACCTTGGCCAGGAACTTCGTCCGGGCCACGCCCACCGTGATCGGCAGGCGGACCCGGTCGCGGACCTCCCGGCGCAGCCGCTCGGCGATGTCGGCCGGTGCGCCGACCAGCCGCCGCAGGCCGCCCACGTCGAGGAACGCCTCGTCGATGGAGAGCCCCTCGACCAGCGGCGTGGTCTGCCGGAAGATCTCGAACACGGCCCGGCTGGCCTGCGTGTACGCCGCCATCCGGGGCGGCACCACGATGGCGTCCGGGCACAGCCTGCGCGCCTGTTGGCCACCCATCGCGCTGCGGACGCCCCGCGCCTTCGCCTCGTAGCTGGCGGCGAGCACCACACCACCGCCGACGATCACCGGCCGCCCCCGCAGGCGCGGGTCGTCGCGCTGCTCGACGGACGCGTAGAAGGCGTCCAGGTCGGCGTGCAGGATGTGGGCGCCGGTCGACACGTACACATGTTCGCACGACGCCCGACCATCGCGGCAGTGAGCTGGGCGAACGCCCGATCAGTCGAGGCAGAACTCGTTGCCCTCGGGGTCGGCGAGCACGAGGTGACCGGCGCCGAGCGGGGGAGCGGGCTCGTGCCGTGCGAGGCGGGTGGCGCCGCGGGCGACGAGCCGTTCGGCCTCCGCCTCCAGGGCCGCCATCCGGTCGTCACCCGTGAGCCCGGGGGCGGCCCGCACGTCGAGGTGCACGCGATTCTTGGCCTGCTTGCCCTCCGGCACGCGCTGGAAGAACAGGCGCGGCCCCGCACCCTTGGGGTCGACCACCGCGGACGCGTCGTTGCGGCGCTCCGGCGGCACACCCATCGCGTCCAGTGCGGCGTCCCACGAGTCGAAGTCCCCGGGCGGCCCCTGCAACTCGTAGTCGAGGGCCTCGGCCCAGAACGCCGCCAGGCTGGCCGGGTCGGCGGCGTCGAACGTTATCTGCACCTCGCGGGCCATGACAGCTCCCTCTTTCCTGGTCTGGCTGGTCATGCCGCCACCCTCTCGTGCCTGGCGGACAGGATCGTTCCGCTATTCGTGCAACGATCGGCGGGTGACGGTGGAGGCGACGACGGAGCGGGTGCTGCGGATGCTGGCCCTGTTGCAGCGGCGGTCGTCGTGGACGGCCACCGAACTCGCCGCCGAGCTGGGTGTCACCGACCGCTGTGTGCGCCGTGACGTGCAACGGCTGCGCGCACTCGGATATCCCGTGCAGGCGTCGGTTGGCGTTGGCGGCGGCTACCGGCTCGGCGCGGGCACCCGGCTGCCGCCGCTGCTTCTCGACGACGAGGAGGCGATCGCTACGGCGGTTTCCCTGCGACTGGCGTCGGGAGGCACGGTCGCCGGGGCAGCCGAGGCGGCCCTGCGGGCACTCACGAAACTCGACCAGGTGATGCCGGCGCGGCTGCGCGCCGAGGTGCGAGCGGTGCACGGCTGGACGGAGACGCTCATCGGCCCGGTGGCCGAGATCGACGCGGAGCTGCTGGTGACACTCGCCCGTGCCTGTCGTGACGCGGTGCGGGTGCGGTTCCACTACGCCGGCCGCGACAGCGGTGAGCGGGAGCGGACGGTCGAGCCGGTCCGGATGGTCACCACCGGCCGTCGCTGGTATCTGATGGCCTGGGACGTCGATCGCGACGACTGGCGTACGTTCCGCCTGGACCGGATGCGGGCCACGGTGGCGACGACCTGGCGCTTCCCGGCGCGTGACCATCCGGATCCGATCGCCTTCGTGCAGCGGTCGGTGACCGACGCGCCCTACCGGTATCTCGCCCGGGTGCGGGTGCATGCCCCGCCCGAGCGCGTGCGCGAGGCGGTCCCACCACAGGTGGGGCGCGTCGAGGCCGGTCGCGACGGCTGGTGCGTGCTCGTCGTCGGCGGCGACAGCCTGGACGGGCTCGCCGCGCACATCGCCCGCCTGCGCTACGAGGTGGAGGTGGTGGAGCCCGCCGAGCTGCGCGAGGCCGCCGCCCTGCTCGCCCGCCGGCTCGCGGCGATGGCCGGGTCGGCGTCGGAGCGCACGGTGTAACGCCGCAGCGACACCGGGCTGCCGTCCGGGGCGGTCCACGATGCCGTGCTGCTGCCCGCGTACCGCCATCCGGTGCGCTCGTACAGGGCGACGGCCGCGGCGCCGTCGGCGACCACCTCGAGCACCAGACGCACCCCGCGCGCGTCCGCCCAGTGCCGTGCCCGGGCCAGCAGAGTGCTGCCCAGCGCCAGCCCGCGGGCGGCCGGCGCCACGAAGAGCCGAGCCACCTCGGCCGTCGGATCGGCGCGCGGCTCGTCCGCCGGGTCGGGCAGGCGGTGCACCGCGACGTGTCCGACGATCGTTCCAGCGGGGTCGACGGCGACCCAGGCGCGCGCCGGGTGCGGCTCGCGCAGCCAGCGGTGCGGGTCGGCCGGCCAGTTCAGCGGATAGCGGTCCACCCGGTGGACGTCGGCGAGCGCCGCGATGCAGCCGTCGAGGTCGGCGGCACGCCGGCGGCGGACGCGCGGTGGGTTCACAGGTCGTCGAAGGGGCGGGCGTAGCGGAACTCGCCCCGGATCGACTCGCGCCACGCGTTCAGCGGCCGGGCCATGAAGTACCGCGGACCCCACGGCTGCGGCGGGGTGACGCCCAACTCGACGGCGGGCCGAAACCCGAAGCGCGGGTAGTACCCGGGATGCCCGAGCAACACCACGAGGGGTTCGTCGCGGGCGTCGGCCGCGCCGAGCACCGCGTGCATCAACGCCGTGCCGACACCGCGACGCTGCCACGCGGGAAGCACGCCGAGCGGCCCCAGGCCCAACGCCACCGGCTCACCGCCCACCCGGCCGCGGGTGGCCACCACGTGCCCCACCACCTGGCCGTCCGAATCGGTCGCCACCAGGGAGTACGCGGGCAGCCAGCCCTCGTCGGCCCGCAGCGCGTCGACAAGCGTCGCCTCGACCGGCGTCGCCTCGACTTGCGGTGTGTCCACTTGCGGTGCGTCGACTGGCGTCGCCTCGACTTGCGGTGTGTCGACCGGCGTCGCCTCGACCGGCGCGGCGTCGTCCGTGGTCTTGGCGAAGGCGGCGGCGTGCACCGCGCGGATGGCGTCGACGTCGGCGGGGGTCTCGCGTCTGATCAGCACCGCGCCACGATACGGGTGTCGCCGGCAGCAGCTCCACGCGTTTACCGGTCGGCGATCGCCGATGACGAATGCCCCGGCCCGTCGATCCGGATGCTGCCCAACGCGACCTTCGTGCCGGGCGAAGCGACATCGACCCCGTTCCGCCGCGCTCCGGAGGCGTCGCGCGTGACCTGCGCGACCCCGCTCCGCCGCGCTCCGGAGGCGCCGCGCGCGACCCGCGCGGTCCGGCAGCGCGACCGGTGGGCATGATGCGGCAGAGCCATATACCTGTGAGTCATAAATATGACCCATAGGTATACCGCTCGTCGGAGTCATGGCCGCCCCGAGCGGTGGGCCGCGTCTGATTCCGCCGCCCTCAGCCGACGGCGGTCGCCGACGGAGGGGCGCTGCCACCCCGGGGCGACTCCGGGGCCATCAGCCGGATGATCTCCTTCTGGTCGGCCGGCGAGGGCAGGCCCCAGTGCGGTCGGTAGCCGTACACCTCGTGCAGTGGGGTGGAGCCGGTGCGGCCGTCCAGGATCTCCACGGCGTCCGTGCCGATCAGGCCGGGGTGTTCGACGCCGCACGCCTCGGCGACCTTGGTCAGGTCCCGGCGCAGCGTCCGCAGGTAGTTGGCCGCCCGGACGGACTTGAGCGTCGGGTCGAGGCCCCGGGCCAGCCAGGCGTTCTGCGTCGCCACCCCGGTGGGGCAGGTGTCGGTGTGGCACTTCTGCGCCTGGATGCAGCCGATCGACAGCATCGCCTCCCGACCCACGTTGACCATGTCGCAGCCGAGCGCGAACGCCACGATGGCGTTGTCCGGCAGGCCGAGCTTGCCGCTGCCGACGAACACCACCTGCTCGTGCAGGTCGTGTTCGGCGAAGACCTTGTAGACCCGGGAGAAGCCCTGCTGAAACGGGAGCGACACCGAGTCGGTGAAGATCAGCGGCGCGGCGCCGGTGCCGCCCTCGCCGCCGTCGACCGTGATGAAGTCGACGCCCCGGCCCGTGTCCCGCATCAGGCTGGCCAGCTCCTGCCAGAAGCTGAGGTCGCCGACCGCCGACTTGATGCCGACCGGCAGGCCCGTCTCGGCGGCCAGCAGCTCCACCCAGTCGAGCAGGCTGTCACAGTCGGAGAACTCGGCGTGCCGCGACGGGCTCACACAGTCCTGCCCGGCCGGGATGCCCCGGGTGGCGGCGATCTCGGCGGACACCTTCGCCCCGGGCAGCAGCCCGCCGAGGCTCGGTTTGGCGCCCTGGCTCAGCTTGATCTCCAAGGCCCGGACGGGGGCGCCGGCGACCAGGTCCTTCAGCCGGTCGAGACTGAACCGGCCGTGCTCGTCGCGGCAGCCGAAGTACGCCGTGCCGAGCTGGAAGACCAGCTCACCACCGTTGCGGTGGTACGGCGACAGGCCACCCTCGCCGGTGTTCTGCAGGCACCCGGCGAGCGCGGCCCCCTTGTTCAGGGCGGTGATGGCGTTGCCGGAGAGCGAGCCGAAGCTCATCCCGGAGATGTTGACCACCGACTCCGGTCGGAACGCGCGTGCCCGATCCCGCGCCGCGCCCAGCACCTTCGCGCACGGCAGCCGTACGTCGTGTCCGGCCGTCGGGGACGACGGCGGCACGGCCCGGCCGAACGTGCGGTGCTTGATGATCGGGTAGCCGGGCGTGTGCTCGATGTCGTTGTCCGTGCCGAAGCCGAAGTAGTTGTTCTCCTGCTTCGCCGACGCGTACACCCAGCGACGCTGGTCGCGGGTGAACGGGCGTTCCTCGTCGTTGCCGGCCACGATGTACTGCCGAAGCTCCGGCCCGATGGCCTCCAGCAGGTAGCGGGCGCGGCCGAGCACCGGGAAGTTGCGCAGCAGCGCGTGGTCGCGCTGGATCAGATCCCGCGCGGCGAGTGCCGCGACGGCGGCGGCGACGGCGGGTACGGCTCGACGGGCCCATGTCATGCTCGGCAACCTTTCCGCCCGCGCCGTCGGCCAAACCGACGCGCCGGCGACATTGCGCTGCTCAGGCCCCGGGTGCGTACTGGTGACCAGCGTCCGCCCGCGG
>NZ_JBFAPG010000291.1:0-8240 GCF_040675595.1 Micromonospora sp. NPDC049580 | reverse complement strand
TCGAGCTTCAGGTGGAGGGCGCGGTCGGCTGACGCCGCCGCCGCCCGGCCACGGACGGGCCCGGACCCGGTACGCCGGGTCCGGTCCAGCCCGCTTTGACCCTCCGATTCATGACAGACCAAGGAAGACATGACTACCCAGGCTTCCGCGCCGCCCAGCACCAAGTCGCAGGCGCTGCGCTCGTACGACGTCGCCGACTTCCCGGCCCTCACCGGCCTGGAGGAGGAGTGGCGTTTCACCCCGCTCAAGCGGCTGCGCGGCCTCAGCGGCGACGCCCAGGCCGGTGCCGGCACGGTCCGGCACGAGTACGGCGAGCTGCCCGAGGGCGTGGCCATCGAGCGCATCGGCACCGACGACCCGCGGGTGGGCAGCGTGCTCACCCCGGTCGACCGGGTCAGCGCGCTCGCGTACGGCGGCGCCGGGCAGGCGCTGCTGCTCTCGGTGGCGAGCGATGTCGTGGTGGGCGCCCCGGTGAGCGTGCGGGTGGTCGGCGACGGCGGCGAGGGTCTGGCCTTCGGGCACACCTTCGTCGAGGTGGGCCGATTCGCGGAGCTGACGCTGGTGCTGGAGCACGTCGGCTCGGCGACCCTGGCCGACAACGTCGAGGTGTCGGTGGGCGACGGGGCCAAGCTGACCCTGGTCACCGTGGCCGACTGGGCGCCGGACGCGGTGCAGGCGCAGCACCTCAAGTTCAAGCTCGGCCGGGACGCTCGGGTGACGCACGTGCAGGTGAGCCTGGGCGGTGACCTGGTGCGCCAGTTCACCAGCGTGGAGTACACCGGCCGGGGCGGCGAGGCCGAGCTGTACGGGGTCTACTTCGCCGACGGCGGCCAGCACCTGGAGCACCGCCAGCTGGTCGACCACTCCGTGCCGGACTGCCGCAGCTACGTCGGCTACCGGGGCGCCCTGCAGGGCGCGGACGCGCACACCGTCTGGGTGGGCGACGTGCTGATCCGGGCCGAGGCGACCGGCACCGACACGTACGAGATCAACCGGAACCTGCTGCTCACCGACGGCGCGCGGGCGGACTCCGTACCCAATCTGGAGATCGAGACCGGCGAGATCGCCGGCGCGGGCCACGCCAGCGCGACCGGCCGCTTCGACGACGAGCAGTTGTTCTACCTGATGGCCCGGGGCATCCCGGAGGGTGAGGCCCGCCGCCTGGTGGTCCGCGGCTTCTTCGCCGAGGTGATCAACAAGATCCCGGTCGAGGAGCTGCGCGAGCGCCTCGGCGACGCGATCGAGGCCCGGCTGGCCAAGGCGGGCGCCTGATGATCCGGATCTGCTCCACCGAGGACGTGCCGAAGGGCACCGCGATCAGCGCGGACGTCGACGGCAGCCCGATCGCCCTGGTGCACGGCGAGGACGGTGAGTTCTACGCCGCCTACGACGAGTGCTCGCACGCCTCCGTCGCCCTCTCCGAGGGTGAGGTCGACGGCTGCACGCTGGAGTGCTGGCTGCACGGCTCGCGCTTCGACCTGCGCACCGGCGCGCCGACCGGCCTGCCCGCCACCGAACCCGTCCCCGTCTACCCCGTCGAAGTCCGCGACGGCGACATCTACCTCAGCCTGACGCCGAGTAATGGAGTGACCCGATAATGAGCACCCTGGAGATCCGCGACCTGAAGGTGTCGGTCAAGCTGCCCGAGGGTGAGCTCAAGCCGATCCTGCATGGGGTAGACCTGGAGGTGAATTCCGGTCAAACTCACGCGATCATGGGCCCGAACGGCTCCGGCAAGTCCACCCTGGCGTACTCGATCGCCGGCCACCCCAAGTACGAGATCACCGGCGGCTCGGTGACCCTCGACGGCGAGGACGTGCTGGCCATGACGGTCGACGAGCGCGCCCGCGCCGGCCTCTTCCTGGCCATGCAGTACCCGGTCGAGGTGCCCGGCGTCTCGGTGGCCAACTTCCTGCGCACCGCGAAGACCGCCATCGACGGCGAGGCGCCCAAGCTGCGCACCTGGGGCGGCGAGCTGCGCGGCGCTATGGAGCGCCTCCAGATGGACCCGGCGTTCGCCCAGCGCAACGTCAACGAGGGCTTCTCCGGCGGTGAGAAGAAGCGGCACGAGATCGTCCAGCTCGAGCTGCTCAAGCCGAAGATCGCGATCCTCGACGAGACCGACTCCGGCCTCGACGTGGACGCGCTGCGCGTGGTCAGCGAGGGCGTCAACCGGGTCCGCGACACCGGTGACACCGGCGTGCTGCTGATCACCCACTACACGCGGATCCTGCGCTACATCAAGCCGGACTTCGTGCACGTCTTCGTGGCCGGCCGGATCGTCGAGCAGGGCGGCCCGGAGCTGGCCGACAAGCTCGAAGCCGAGGGCTACGAGCGGTACGCCGCCGGGGCCGGCACGGCCAAGGCCTGAGTGGGGAAGGCGCTGCCGAGATGACCAGCATCGCGATCCCCGAGGGGATGCCGCAGTACGACGACGTGCCGCGTTTCGACGTGGCCCGGGTACGCGCCGACTTCCCGATCCTCGATCGGGAGATCAACGGGCACCCGCTGGTCTACCTCGACAGCGCCAACACCTCGCACAAGCCCCGTCAGGTGCTCGACGTGCTCGACGAGCACTACGCGCGGCACAACGCCAACGTGTCGCGCTCGGTGCACACCCTGGGCACCGAGGCCACCGAGGCGTACGAGGGGGCGCGGGCCAAGATCGCCGCGTTCATTCACGCGCCGAGCGTCGACGAGGTGGTGTTCACCAAGAACTCCACCGAGGCGATCAACATCGTGGCGTACGCCTTCTCGAACGCCTCGCTGCGCCCGGACGGTGACCCCCGGTTCCGGCTCGGCCCCGGCGACGAGGTGGTGATCTCCGAGATGGAGCACCACTCGAACATCGTCCCGTGGCAGCTGCTGTGCGAGCGCACCGGCGCGACCCTGCGCTGGTTCCCGGTCACCGATCAGGGTCGACTGGACGAGTCGGGCCTGGAGGACCTGGTCACCGAACGGACGAAGATCGTCTCGCTGGTGCACACGTCAAACATCCTCGGCACCGTCAACGCCACCTCCCGGATCACCGCGCGGGTCCGTGAGGTGGGCGCGCTGCTGCTGCTGGACTGCTCGCAGTCGGTGCCGCACCTGCCCATCGACGTGGTCGACCTGGACGCCGACTACATCGTCTTCACCGGGCACAAGATGTGTGGCCCGACCGGGATCGGCGTGCTCTGGGGCCGGGGTGAGCTGCTGGCGGCGATGCCGCCGGTGATGGGTGGCGGCTCGATGATCGAGACGGTCACCATGGCCCGCTCGACGTTCGCCGCGCCGCCGGCCCGCTTCGAGGCGGGCACCCCGCCGATCGCCGAGGCGGTCGCGCTCGGTGCGGCGGTCGACTACCTGACCGGCGTCGGGATGCGGGCCATCCAGTGGCACGAGAAGGAGCTGACGGCGTACGCGCTGGACGCTTTCGGCTCGGTGCCCGACCTGCGGATCTTCGGCCCGACCGTGCCGATCGGGCGCGGCGGCACCATCTCGTTCGCGCTGGGTGACGTGCACCCGCACGACGTGGGTCAGGTGCTCGACTCGCTCGGCGTGCAGGTGCGGGTGGGCCACCACTGTGCCAAGCCGGTGTGCAGCCGGTTCGGCGTCCCGGCGATGACCCGGGCCTCGTTCTACCTCTACACCACCACCGAGGAGATCGACGCCCTGGTGGGCGGTCTGGAGCAGGTGCGGAAGGTGTTCGACTGATGGTGCAACTCGACCAGCTCTACCAGGAGATCATCCTGGACCACTACAAGCATCCGCACGGCCGTGGCCTGCGCGACGCCGACGATGCGGCCGATCAGGTCGCGGAAGCGCACCACGTCAACCCGACCTGCGGCGACGAGATCACCGTCCGGGTGGCCACCGACGGCGACGTGCTGCACGACATCTCGTACGACGGGATGGGCTGCTCGATCAGCCAGGCGTCGGCGAGCGTGTTGCACGAACTGCTGCGCGGTCGGGGCACCGGGGAAGCATTCGAGGTGCACGAGGCGTTCGTCGAGTTGATGTCCGGACGTGGCCAGGTCACGCCCGACGAGGACGTACTCGGTGACGGGGTGGCCTTCGCGGGCGTCGCCCGCTACCCCGCCCGGGTGAAGTGCGCGCTGCTGCCGTGGATGGCGTTCAAGGACGCCGCGGCACGCGCCGGCGTGGGCGTGGGCCCGGAGGTGAAGGCGTGAGCGAGCGTCAGCGAGCGATTTCCAGCAGCACGGTGGTGCCGGGTGGCATCACGAAGCGAACCGGAGGGACGGCATGAGCGAGAACACCGCTACCGCGGCGACGCCGGAGGCCGGTGACGCCACCGCGGCGCCGCAGACCGACGCCGTGACGACCGACGGAGCCGCGACGACCAACGCCGCTGCGACCGACGGCGCTGCGACCGACGGCGCTGCGGCCCCGGGTGCCGGCGACGCCGCCACCTCGGCGGGCGGCGTCAGCAAGGCCATGATCGCCGACATCGAGGAGGCGATGAAGGATGTCGTCGACCCCGAGTTGGGCATCAACGTGGTCGACCTGGGCCTGGTGTACGGGGTGCACGTCGACGACGAGAACGTCGCGACCCTGGACATGACGCTCACCTCGGCGGCCTGCCCGCTGACCGACGTGATCGAGGACCAGGCCCGGCAGGCGCTGACCACCGGCCCGGGCGGCGGCCTGGTCAACGACATCCGGATCAACTGGGTGTGGCTCCCGCCGTGGGGACCGGACAAGATCACCGACGAGGGTCGGGACCAGCTCCGTTCCCTCGGCTTCAACGTCTGACCCGACTCCGTCCCACAGTCGTCGAGCGCGGTGCCCTCCGGGGTGCCGCGCTCGATCCGTTGTGGGATGGGCTCACGCGCTCGCCGGCCGGCCGGCGTCGGCAAGATCCGCGCAACTTCCCCGATGTTGCTGTCTCCCGCCTGTCTGAGGCAGCAACATCGGGGATGTTGTGAGGATCTTGGCGCGGGGCGCGGGGAAAACTCCGTTGCGGAGGCGTGGGTGCGGCGCGCAGGATGCCGACTGTGATCGAGGCGTACCCGATGCAGGTTTCTGTCCGTGCGGCCACCGCCGCGCGTCGACAGCGCACCGTGCCCCGGGTGGCCTCGGCCCGTCGCCCGTCGTCGTGAGCGGCGCGTTCCTCGCGGGTCTGGTGGCCGGGTACGGCGTCGCCATTCCGGTCGGCGCGATCGCGATCCTCATCCTGGGGCTCAGTGCCCGTACCTCGTTCCGGGTCGGCGCGGCCGCGGCGCTCGCGGTGGCGACGGCCGACGGGCTGTACGCGGCGGTCGCCGCGTTCGGCGGCGCGAGCCTGGCCGGGGTCGTCGCCCCGGCGGCCGGTCCGCTGCGGGTGGTCGCCGCCGTGGTCCTGCTGGGCCTCGCCGCGCACGGCCTCTGGCGTACGTGGACCACCCACCGCTCCCGGCCGGCGCCATCGGCCGGTGGGGGCCTGCGCACTCCCGGGCGGGCGTACGCGGCGGTGCTCGGGCTGACCCTGCTGAATCCGACGACCGTGCTCTACTTCGCCGCGCTGGTGCTGGGTCGCCGGGACACCGCCGACGCGAACGGGCTGACCGCAGCGCTCTTCGTGGCCGGCGTGTTCCTGGCGTCGGCGAGCTGGCAACTGCTCATCGCCGGCGGCGGCACGATGGTCGGCCGGGCGCTGACCGGACCGCGTGGCCGGCTGGTCACCGGCCTGGTCTCCAGCGCGCTCATCGCCGCGCTCGCGGTGGCGGCGCTGCTGCCCGGCTGAGCGCCCCCGGCGGCGCTGCGGGACTGAGCGGGCCGGCCGGGGGACCGGACGGGACCATCGTGGCGTACGGTCGGGCCGTGACCAGTCGACCCGCAGCCGGGGGCGGCCGGTGGGTCGAGGTCGATCCGGCCCGCGTCGGCCGCTGGGTCGAGGGCTTCGCCGACCGGCACGGCCCGCCCACCACCACCGCGCGGGAGTACGGCCTGCTGCTCACCGCCCCCGACGGCACCACCGCCGAGTTGTACGCCCCACCGGGCGCTCCGGTAGGCGCGGACGTGGCCGCCTTCGTCGCCGCCGCCGGCACACCGCACCGGATCGGTCTGCTGCTGGCCCGCAAGGGCGCGGTGGCGGTCGGTGTGGCGCAGGGCCCCGATCTCGTGGTCTCCAAGGTGGACACCCGGTACGTGCAGGGGCGCACCGCCGCCGGGGGATGGTCGCAGCACCGCTTCGCCCGCCGGCGCGACAACCAGGCCAAGGCGGCGCTGGGCGACGCGGCGGACCTGGCCGTACGCCTGCTGTTGCCGGAGGCGGCGCGGCTCGCGGCCCTCGTCGGCGGCGGTGACCGGCGGGCCGTGGACACGGTGCTGGCCGACCGGCGGTTGGCCCCGCTCGTGCCGCTGCGGGCCGAGCGGCTGCTAGACGTGCCGGAGCCGCGGCACGCGGTGCTGGTCGCGGCGGTGAACGCGGCCCGGGCGGTACGCATCCGACTGCGCGACCCGGAACCCGACCCCGCGGAGTGATCGGGGAGACGACCGCCACGTGGATCGGGGTTCTCGGCGTGGTGCCCGCGCGGTGGCCGGAGGATGGGCGCGTGGAGTTCCTTGTTGACATGGTGACGACGGTGCCCGACGGCACGTCGGAGGACGGGGTTGCCGAGATGCGGGCACGCGAGGCGGCGCGCTCGGCCGAGCTGACGGCGCAGGGCAGCCTGCTGCGCCTGTGGCGGCCGCCGCTGGCGCCTGGGGAGTGGCGTACGTGGGGGCTGTTCGAGGCCGCCGACGTGGACGAGTTGGAGGCGGTCCTCGCCTCGATGCCGCTGCGCGCCTGGCGACGCGAGACCGTCACGCCGTTGACGCCGCACCCCAACGACCCGGGCCTGCCGCCCCGGCCGGCGGGGAGGTGACCATGGCTGGCAGCGAGGTCGAGATCCTGCGGTCCGTCCTGGACCGGTGGCGGTCGGCGGTGGACGCCCACAAGCCGGACCGCGTCGCGTCGGTCTTCATCGAGGACGCGGTCTTCCAGGGCCTGCGCCCGTACACCGTCGGCCGGGAGGGCGTCGCCGCGTACTACGCCGCACAGCCGCTCGGCCTGACCGCCGCGTACGAGGTCCGGGAGGCGCGGCGACTCGCCGACGACGTGGTCCTGGGCTACCTGGACGTGGAGTTCGGCTTCACCGACCGACCGGCGCTGACGGTGCACCTGGGCGTGGTCGTCCGGCGGGTAGGGGACGCCTGGTTGATCGCGCACTACCAGGTCTCCCGGCTCGACTGACGGTGCTCCATACCTCGGAAATTTGAACTCAATGGCGACGGTTGCCCGCAGCAAGGACATGCTTGTCCAGCGGCAAGCATGACCTCGGTGTATGGCACGGGAGTGACCCCAGCCTTTAGCTCAGCATTAGACCGGTTGGGCAGCGCATTCACCGCGATCAGAGCCCAGATGCCGATGACCGGGGTTGACAGGCCCCGAAGACAAGCGTTGTATAAACAGCGCGGCACCAAGAGAGAGAATTTCGGTAACAGAATTTTCTCGGTCCGGTTGCCGCGCTGGTCGACTACGGCGGTTTGTGCACGGGGGGCCGTGGCGCGAGCGACGTCGGTCGTTCCAGGATGTCGTGGGTCATCGCAGCGTGTGATGACTTGGATCTCACCTGGAGGACACGTGTTAAAGGCAATGACCAAGCTTTTCTCGGTCGCAATTCTCCTGATCGGTCTATCCTTGACCGCTGCCTCGCCGGCGGCGGCCTCGGTTGCCCAAGAGCGGACCGGCAAGCCCGCAGCAGAATGTGTTACCGCAGCTCAGGGTTCATCTGGCATGGTTCCCATGTTCGAGATCAACCCTTGCGCCGACCTGGACCTCAGTCAGGTCAACGACTGCACCTCCGGCACGTGCTATTCATACTGCTGGGATGTTGTGCACCCGTACACCTATTACTGGTGCGAGAGTCAGAAGAAGAACGTCCGGCACCATAATTGGCTCAAGTATCGCACTGGTACTCGTATGCCGAGTGGGTGCACTGGCAGTGTCGCAGCGGCGTAATTCGGAGAACTGACGCAGAAATTGATGGTCGAGAGTAATTGACAGTCGTATTGCCCCATTGCTCTCGATCAGCGTCTCTGTCGTCAGGTGCAGTGCCGTTGACGAAGCCTCCCCGTCCCGACGTCTGCACCCGAAGCGCTGCCGGGCCTCGGCCCGACTGACGGTGAACATGGACGTGGGGGGGGGCGCCGCGGGGGCCACCGCGGCGGGGGGGTGGGGGCTCTTGTGGTGGGGCGGGGGCGCGAGGAGACCCAAG
>NZ_JBFAPG010000290.1:0-8281 GCF_040675595.1 Micromonospora sp. NPDC049580 | reverse complement strand
GGTGGTCAGTGACCGCCGCCGGCCAGGACGAAGACGACGGCCACCCAGACGGCGGCGAGGGTGAAGCCCAGCGGGGCGACGTAGCGGCTCATGGACGGCTCCGAGTGGCGGCTGGACGGTCCGCGTGCGGGGGGCGGACCGCAGGGGGTGGGGACGCGCACACGAAGTCGTGACCGGGCGGCTCCCGGCGACCGTCCGGTGACCGGACGGCGCGGCACACGCGCCCCGGCGTCAGCCGAGGCGGTGGGGGAGCGGAGCGGGGTCAGCTCGCCAGACTGAGTCGTGGCTCAGCGGGGCTGACCATCGGCCCGGCCACGACTAGGAGGATCGCTATCTCGCACAGCGATCACCTCCTGCAAGTCGGCCGGGCCGGAACGTCGATGAGCGTACACCTGAGCCGGCGCCGGCACGCACTCGGCCGACCGGTCGGCAACCGCTCCACCGCCCGGCCGACGCCACCGGTCCGGGCGGTCCGCCGACCCGTGTCGGCGGCCCGTGCGCACGACGGTGACCAGCACCGCGGCGAGCAGGGGCAGCCAGCAGAACCGGGCCAGCACCCACGCCGGACCGTCCGGCGCGGTGTGCAGCCCGGGCAGGGCCAGGCCACCCCGGGCGGTGAGCGCCGTCACCGCGGCACGGGTCGCTGGCGTCGTCCCGGGGAGCCGTTTCCCGGCTGGCCCTGTGGGGCTACTCGCCGGCGGCGACCAGACCCGTCTCGTACGCCAGCACCACGGCCTGGGCCCGGTCGCGCAGCCCCAGCTTGGCCAGGATCCGCCCCACGTGCGTCTTCACGGTCTGCTCCGCCACCACCAGGTCACCGGCGATCTCCGCGTTGTTGCGCCCCCGGGCGATCAACCGCAGCACCTCGGTCTCGCGGGGCGTGAGCCCGGCCAGGTCGGTGGGGCGGGGTCGGCGGCGGTCCGGGCGGGCCGCGAACTCGGCGATCAGTCGGCGGGTCACCGCCGGGGCGAGCAGCGCGTCCCCGGCCGCCACCACCCGCACCGCCTGCACCAGGTCGGCCGCCGGCGCGTCCTTGAGCAGGAAGCCGCTGGCGCCGGCCCGCAGCGCCTCGTACACGTAGTCGTCCAGGTCGAACGTCGTGAGGATGAGCACCCGGGGGCGCTGCGCCGAGCGGTCGCCCAGCAGCTTGCGGGTGGCCTCCAGCCCGTCCATGACCGGCATCCGCACGTCCATCAGCACCACGTCCGGGTCGAGCCGGCGGGCGGCGGCGACGGCCTGCGCGCCGTCGGCGGCGTCACCCACCACGAGCAGGTCCGGCTGGGCGGCGAGCAACGCGCCGAAGCCCTGCCGGACCATCGCCTGGTCGTCGGCGATCAGCACCTTGATCATGCGTCTCCGCTCTCCGGCTCGTACGGCAGTTCGGCCGCCACCGCGTAACCGCCGTCGGGCAGCGGCCCGGCGGTGAACGTACCGCCCAGTGAGGTGGCCCGCTCCCGCATGCCGGTCAGCCCGTGCCCCGGGCTGCCGTCGGCGGTCGGTCGGGCGTCGGTCGGGGAGTTCTCGACGCGTACTCCCAGACCGGATTGGCGGGCGCGGACGGTGACGCGCACCGCGGCGCCGGCCGCGTGCCGGGCCGCGTTCGCCAGCCCCTCCTGCACGATGCGGTACGCGGCCAGCCCGACCGGCGCGGGCACCCGCCCGTCGCCCAGCGGGTCGACGTCCAGGGTCACCGGCAGCCCGGCGCGACGGGCCGCGTCCACCATCGGGCCCAGGTCGGTCAGGTCGGGCTGCGGAGCGGTCTGCGGACCGGTGGCCTCGCTGCGCAGCACCCCCAGCAGCCGCCGCATGTCGGTCAGCGCGTCGCGGGCCGAGCCGGCGATGGCGGCGAATTCGGCGGCGGCCGGCGCCGGCACGTCGGTCAGCCGGTACGGCGCGGTCTCGGCCTGTACCGCGATCAGCGACATGTGGTGGGCCACCACGTCGTGCAGTTCGCGGGCGATCCGGGTGCGCTCCTCCAGCACCGCGCGGCGCTCCTGCTCCCGCTCGCTCAGCTCGGTCTGCGCGGCGAGCGCCCGCCGGGACAGCCGGTTGCGCCGGATCAGGTCACCGACGATCGCCAGCGCGCCGAGCAGCGCCAGGACGGCGGCCCGGTTCTGGGCGTGCACCAGGGTGAGTACCGGCACCGCGGTGATCGCCACCACCCAGGCCAGCACCGGCCGGTCGACCCGCGCGACGACCACCGCGACCACCGCGACCGAGCCGAGCGCCAGCGGCGGCGTCCACGGTCCGGGCAGGTCGGCCGGCGCGTTGAACGTGCACACCAGCAGGGCCAGCACCGTGAGCCGCCAGGCCAGCAGCGGACGCCGGGGCAGCGCCAGCAGCGGCGCCACGGTCAGCGCCGCGAACAGCACCGCGATCGGAACCGGCAGACCCCAGTTGCTCTCCACGGTGAGCGTGATCCAGAAGAGGCCGAGCGCGGCGAGCAGCCCGACCGGGGCGGCGGGTCGGGCGAGCCGGGGCCAGCGGGCCAGCAGCGGTCGACCGGGCGGGGCGTCCGGGCCCCACAGGGTCTGCCGCAACGCCCGCAGGGCCACGGCGATCGGTTGCCGGTTCACCACCCGGAGGCTACGGGCAGAGCCCATCACGGGGCGTGCCACCAGGGGTTGATCCCGGTGTCGTACCACGGTGTGACGCGGCTCCCGTTAGCGCTTACCTGCCGGTAACGCCTAGGCTCCGACGCGTCCGTGCTGACCATTCGCAAGGAGGAACCGTGGCCCGTACCGTGCTGGTGACCGGGGGTAACCGGGGGATCGGCCTGGCCATCGCGCAGGCCTTCGCCAAGCAGGGCGATCGGGTGGCGGTCACCCACCGCAGCGGCGATGCCCCCGACGGGCTGTTCGGCGTGCGGGCCGACGTCACCGACGCGGCCTCGATCGACGCGGCGTTCACCGCCGTCGAGGCCGAGCTGGGTCCGGTCGAGGTGGTGGTCGCCAACGCCGGCATGACCGACGACACCCTGCTGCTGCGGATGTCCGAGGAGCAGTTCACCGGTGTGCTGGACACCAACCTCACCGGCGCGTTCCGGGTCGCCAAGCGGGCCTCCGGCAAGATGCTGCGGGCCAAGTGGGGCCGGATGATCTTCATCTCCTCGGTGGTGGGTCTCTCCGGCGGCGCGGGTCAGGTCAACTACGCCGCCAGCAAGGCCGGCCTGGTCGGCGTGGCCCGCTCGATCACCCGGGAGCTGGGCAGCCGCAACATCACCGCGAACGTGGTGGCGCCCGGCTTCATCGACACCGACATGACCGCCAGCCTCAGCGACGACCGCAAGGCGGAGATCCGCAAGTCCATCCCGGCCGGCCGGATGGCCAGCCCGGACGAGGTGGCCGCCGTGGTCACCTGGCTGGCCTCGGACAGCGCCGGGTACGTCTCCGGCGCCGTGATCCCGGTCGACGGCGGCCTCGGCATGGGCCACTGACCAGCGCTTCGACAACGTACGGAGGAAACCCTGCATGTCCGGACTGCTCGCCGGTAAGCGGCTGCTCGTCACCGGTGTGATCACCGAGGCTTCGATCGCCTTCTCGGTGGCGAAACTCGCCCAGGAGAACGGCGCGCAGGTCGTGCTGACCGGCTTCGGACGGCTCTCCCTGGTCGAGCGGATCGCCAAGCGGCTGCCCGAGCCCGCGCCGGTGATCGAGGTCGACGTGACCAACACCGAGCACCTGGCCAGCCTCGCCGACCGGGTACGGGAGCACGTCGACGGTCTCGACGGCGTCGTGCACTCGATCGGCTTCGCCCCGCAGAGCTGCCTCGGCGGCGGCTTCCTCGACGCCCCCTGGGAGGACGTGGCGACCGCCCTGCACGTCTCCACCTACTCGTACAAGTCGCTGGCCATGGCGGCGCTGCCGCTGATGTCGGCCGGCGGCGCGGTGGTCGGCCTGACCTTCGACGCGACGAAGGCGTGGCCGGTCTACGACTGGATGGGCGTGGCCAAGGCCGGCCTGGAGTCCGCGTCCCGCTACCTCGCCATGCACCTGGGCAAGCAGGGCATCCGCAGCAACCTGGTGGCCGCCGGGCCGCTGCGTACCATCGCCGCGAAGTCGATCCCCGGCTTCGACCAGTTCGAGGAGGCCTGGGCCGGGCGGGCTCCGCTGGGCTGGAGCCTCACCGACCAGGAGCCGGCCGCCCGGGCCTGCCTGGCGCTGCTCTCCGACTGGTTCCCGGCCACCACCGGCGAGATCGTCCACGTCGACGGCGGCTACCACGCCGTCGGTTCCTGACGCTGCGCCGCGACGCTCCCTGGTCGCCGTCCGCGTGATCTACGCGTCCGGACCAGGGGGCGTCGCCGGGCCATCGCGGCCGAGGGGCGAGAATGACCCCATGGCGTACGACGCGGTGGTGCTGGTGTCCTTCGGCGGGCCCGAACGGCCCGAGGACGTGATGCCGTTCCTGCAGAACGTGACCCGCGGCCGAGGCGTGCCGCCCGAGCGGCTGGCCGAGGTCGCCGAGCACTACCAGCACTTCGGCGGGGTGTCCCCGATCAACCAGCAGAACCGCGAGCTGCTGGCCGCCGTCCGGGCCGACTTCGCCGCGCACGGCCTCGACCTGCCCATCTACTGGGGCAACCGCAACTGGGACCCGATGCTCGCCGACACCGTGACGCAGATGCGCGACGACGGGGTGACCCGGGCGCTGGCCTTCGTCACCAGCGCGTACGGCGGCTACTCGTCCTGCCGGCAGTACCAGGAGGACATCGCCGCCGCCCGCGCCGCCGTCGGCCCGGACGCCCCGGTGATCGAGAAGATCCGCCAGTTCTGGGACCACCCCGGTTTCATCGAGCCGCACATCGACGCCGTCCGTGCCGCGCTGGGCCAGCTCGACCAGGCGTTGCGGGACACCACCCGGCTGGTGTTCACCGCCCACTCCATCCCCACCTCGATGGCGGCCAACGCCGGCCCGCACGGCGGCCGGTACGAGGCGCAACTGCGGGAGGCCGCCGCGCTGGTGGCCGCTGCCGCCGCCCCCGACCTGGCGTACGACCTGGTCTGGCAGAGCCGTTCGGGCCCCCCGCACGTGCCGTGGCTGGACCCGGACATCAACGACCACCTGGGCACCCTCGCCGAGGGTGGCACCACCAGCGTGGTGGTCAGCCCGATCGGGTTCGTCTCCGACCACCTGGAAGTCGTGTGGGACCTCGACACCGAGGCGCTGGAGACGGCCAAGCAACTCGGCCTGGACTTCGTCCGGGCCGGCACCCCGGGCACCGACCCGCGCTTCGTGACCATGGTCCGGGAGCTGGTCACCGAGCGGACCGACCCGGACGGCGCGCAGCTGCGTCGTCGCCTCGGCGAGCTGCCGATGTGGGACACCTGCCCGACCGTGTGCTGCGTACCGACCCGCCGTCCGACGCCCGCTGGGAGCACCGATGCATGACCGCAAGCCCGTGCAGAGCTGGCTCACCGACATGGACGGCGTGCTCGTGCACGAGGGCCAGCCGGTGCCCGGCGCACCGGAGTTCGTCAACCGGCTGCGCGCCTCCGGCAAGCCGTTCCTGGTGCTGACCAACAACTCGATCTACACCCCGCGGGACCTCACGGCCCGGTTGAGCCGGATGGGTCTGGACGTGCCGGAGGAGTCGATCTGGTCTTCGGCCCTGGCCACCGGCCAGTTCCTCGCCGACCAGCGGCCGGGTGGCACCGCGTACGTCATCGGGGAGGCCGGCCTGACCACCGCGCTGCACGCGGTCGGCTACGTGCTCACCGACTTCGCCCCGGACTACGTGGTGCTCGGCGAGACCCGCACCTACAGCTTCGAGGCGATCACCAAGGCGGTGCGGCTGATCAACGACGGGGCCCGGTTCATCTGCACCAACCCCGACGTGACCGGCCCGTCGGTGGAGGGCGCGCTGCCCGCCGCCGGCTCGGTCGCCGCCATGATCTCCAAGGCGACCGGGGTGGAGCCGTACTTCGTCGGCAAGCCCAATCCGATGATGATGCGCTCCGCGCTGAACACCATCAACGCGCACTCGGAGACCACCGCGATGATCGGCGACCGGATGGACACCGACATCCTCTGTGGTCTGGAGGCCGGGCTGGAGACCATCCTGGTGCTCACCGGCATCAGCAGCCGTACCGAGGCGGAGCGCTACCCGTACCGACCGTCCCGGATCATCAACTCGGTGGCCGACCTGCTCGACGAGGTCTGACCGAGCGGCGCGCTGATGATCGCGCTCGAACATGGATGTGGTGGTCACGCGCGCGCCGGAGGCCACGACATCCTGGATCGAGCGCGATCATGCCCGGCGCGGGCCGGTGATGATCGCGGGCGGCGTGGGTCAGGGGCGTAGCGGGGCGTTGCAGGCGGCGACCAGCGCCTGCCGGCAGGCCGTGGTGAGCGGGCGCAGCGCGGCGTCGCGCTGCTGGGCCTCGTAGTTGTTGATCGCGCCACCGGGGGCGGCGTGCCCGGCCAGCGCGAGCACCCGGTCGAGCACCGCGGCCCGGGCGAAGAGCCGGCGGGCCCGCGGGTCGAAGCCGGGTGGCAGGTCGGTGGCGCCGTCCGGGCGGCGCAGCGCGGCCAGCGCTCCGGCCAACTCGGGCCGCCACTGGGCCACGTCGAGCCGGGTCAGCGCGGCGGTGGTCTCGGCCAGCGCGGCGGCCAGCTCGGCCTCCGCCTCGGCGGCGCCGGGCAGCGACAGCGAGGCGGCCGGGGCGTTGGCCGGCAGCGGGTACACCCGCCACAGCACCGTCTCGAAACAGTCCCCCGAGCCGGACGTGTGGCTGCGCACCTGCGGGATCAGACCCAGCCCACCGGCCACCACCGCCTCGCCCGCCACCAGGGCCGCCCCGGCGAAGTCCCCGGGACCGGGCAGACCCCGTGGGTCGCCCGGCGCGGGCAGCACCAGACGGATCTCGTCGGGGGAGAGCTTGGCCAGGGTGGGCAGCGCGGCGCCGAGCGGGACGTCGGTCCAGGTGCCGGGGGCGTCCGCAACGAGGTGCTCCTCGTCGCCGGCGATGGCGTCGGCGACCTCGTCGTACGGCACCAGCCCGGCGCGCCACGCGCGCACCCAGGCAACGAACCGGCTCGACCGGCGCGGCGCAAGCGTGGCCGCGCCCGTTGCGGGGGTGGACATGCCGAAAGGGTACGTGGTCATCGGTGGCCGTGTCTCGACTGCCGCTCCGGCCGCCCTGCCTGCCCCGAACTGCCCCCTTCGCCCGATCCGCGCCCGCAGCGCGGCCCGCTGATCCGCGGTTGACCGTCAGCCGCCGGGGCGCGGCGCTGCGACCCCGTCCCGCGTACCTCCCTGAGCGCTGGCGCAGCCGCAGACCTCGATGGGGTGGCGCGGTGTGTCGGGGGGGCGGGGTGCTGGTGGGGGCGTTAGCGTGATCGACATGGCGGGGCGATACGGCGAGGACGTGCTGGCGGGGGACTGGCGGCGGCGAAAGGTCACCCCCGAGGTGGACGCCGAACCGGATCTCGTGGTGGAGGACGCCGACTCCGGGTTCTGCGGTGCGGTGGTGGGCTTCGAGGCCGGCGCGGTCGTGCTGGAGGACCGGCACGGCCGGCGGCGCAACTTCCCGCTGCTGCCCGCGGCGTTCCTGCTCGACGGCCGCCCGGTGACGTTGCGCCGCCCGAGCCGCGCGCCGGTGCCGGCGGCCCGCCGACGTACCGCCTCCGGTTCGGTGGCGGTGGACAATGTTCGCGCCCAGGTGGCCAAGGCCAGTCGGATCTGGGTGGAGGGCATCCACGACGCCGCCCTCGTCGAGCGGATCTGGGGCGACGACCTGCGGATCGAGGGCGTGGTGGTCGAGCCGTTGGACGGCATCGACGACCTGGACGCCGACGTACGCGACTTCGGCCCCGGCCCGACCCGACGACTCGGCGTGCTCGTCGACCACCTGGTGCCGGGCAGCAAGGAGAGCCGCATCGTGGCCCGGGTCAACTCGTCGTACGTGCTGGTGACCGGCCACCCGTACGTGGACGTCTGGCAGGCGGTCAAACCGGCGGCGCTGGGTATCGCGGCGTGGCCGGTCGTGCCGCCGGGGCAGCCGTGGAAGGAGGGGGTCTGCGCGGCCCTCGGGGTGGCCGAGCCGGCCGACATGTGGCGGCACATCCTGTCCCGGGTGAACAGCTTCGCCGACGTGGAGACCCCCCTGATCAACGCCATGGAACGCCTCATCGACTTCGTCACCGAGCCAGCCTGACCCGTCGCCCCCGCGGCGGGGCGGCGGGCGGGGCGGGGGGGGGGTCGGGGATCGGGGGTGGGGGGGGGGGGGTTAGGATAGGGGGGGTGTGGACAGCGACCCCGCCCGCCCCGACGCCGCCG
>NZ_JBFAPG010000289.1:0-8298 GCF_040675595.1 Micromonospora sp. NPDC049580 | reverse complement strand
GGGTCGTCGACGACCACCCGCTCGCCGGGGCGGGGCACGGCCAGCCGGACGTCGCGGGCCTTCGCCTCGGCCCACAGCCGGTGAACCGGCTCCGGCGGCGAAGACCACCTGGTAACCACTGGCCCGCAAGGCGCTGATCAGCGTGTCGGAGTGCTCCACACCACGGGTCTCCACCGACAGCGCCACCTCCACCTCCCCGAGGCCCAGGTGCGGATTGGCCCGCTGGTGTTCCACGTCCACCACGTTGGCCCGGTGCTCGGCGATCTGGCTGAGCAGCGACGCGAGTTGCCCCGGCCGGTCCGAGCAGCGCACGGTCACCCGCAAATAGCGACCCGCGGCGGCCAGCCCGTGCTCGATCACCCGCATCATCAGCAGGGGGTCGATGTTGCCGCCGGAGAGCACCGCGACCACGGGCGTCTCCACCTCCACCACGCCGGCCAGGAGCGCGGCCACGCCAACCGCCCCGGCCGGCTCGACGACCTGCTTGCCCCGCTCCAACAGCATCAGCAGGGCCCGGGAGATGTCCTCCTCGGTCACCGTGACGATCTCGTCGACGAGCTTGCGGACATGGTTGAACGTGATCTCCCCCGGTCGCCCGACCGCGATGCCGTCCGCGATGGTGGCGAAGGCGGGCAGCCGGACCGGTTCCCCGGCCACCAGCGAGGGCGGGAAGGCCGCCGCGCCGGCCGCCTGCACGCCGATGATGCGGACGTCGGGCCGCAGTGCCTTGGCGGCCACCGCCATGCCCGAGATCAGGCCGCCGCCGCCCACCCCGGTGATGATCGTCCGCACGTCCGGGCACTGTTCGAGGATCTCCAACGCCACCGTGCCCTGCCCGGCGATCACGTCCCGGTGGTCGAACGGGTGGATGAGCACCGCGCCGGTGCGCTCGGCGTACGTCTGCGCCGCCACCAGCGACTCGTCGACCGTGTTGCCGGCCAGCTCGACCTGCGCGCCGTACCCCTTGGTGGCGGCGACCTTCGGCAGCGGCGCGTTGACCGGCATGAAGACCGTCGCGTGCGTGCCGACCAGCCCGGCGGCGAGAGCCACTCCCTGGGCGTGGTTACCGGCGCTCGCCGCGACCACGCCGCGTTCGCGCTCGGCCGCCGACAGCCGGGAGATCCGCACGTACGCGCCGCGCACCTTGTACGAGCCGGCGCGCTGCACGTTCTCGCACTTGAGCCAGGTCGGTCCGCCCAGTGCCGCGCTCAGTGGCCGGCAGGGCTCCAGCGGGGTGGTCCGGACGACGTCGGCGAGCAGTTTCCGCGCAGCCCGTACGTCGTCGAGGCCGACCAGTTCCGTCATGCCCCCGATCGTGCCACCCGGCCCCGGCGTCCCCTGCGGCGACACCGGGTTGATCCACTCGACATCCCCGATGTCGCGGTATCAACCGCGCCCGGACACCGCCACATCAGCGATCCCGAGTGGATCACGATGTCGGCGCGGCCTCCGGTGCGGCAGGGCCCGCGGGGGCCGCGGCAGGAGCCGCCGGGGCCGCGGCAGGAGCCGCCGGGGCCGCGGCAGGAGCCTCTGGCGGGGCAGGGGCCGCCGGGGTCGCCATCGTCGGAGCGGGACCGGCCGAGGGCGGAGGGGACGCGGGCCACACCGGCGCAGCCGGCCACACCGGCGCCCCCGGCCACACCGGGGCGGTCGGCCACACCGGGGCGGCGCGGGCGATCCGGGCCTCCTGCGCGGCGGAGATCCGGTGGATCAGCAGGATCAGCGTCACCGCGGCGATTGCGCAGCCCAGCGCGGGCAGCGTGTTGCGGAGCAGGGAGTCCCGGTAGTAGTCGACGTACGCCTGGTAGCCGGCGTCGGTGAACGGGGTCTCCGGCAGCCGGTTGTACGCCTGCTCGTCCACGCGGCTGCGCACCCGGTCGCCGACGCTGAACACCAGCCAGGCGCACCACCAGACGACCACGAGGGTCGGCGTGAACCGCCGCCAGAGGCTGTCCCGCGCCACGCCCGCCACCACCCGGGCCGGCACCACGAAGTTCGCGAAGGGCACCAGCCAGCCGGCGATCGCCCAGCCGGCCCCCAGCGTCGGCAGGGCGCCGGGGAAGGCGTCGGTGTTCTTCCGCGCCCGCCACGTCCAGATGATCACCAGTACGGCAGCGGTGAGGTGCGCCACCACCATGGGCAGCGACAGCAGCCCTCCGACGATCGCCGCGCCGAGCAGCAGGTCCACGTCGTCGTTGGCCCTGGCCTGCCGGGCCATCGCCATCCCGATCAGCGGAGACAGCGCCACCACCAGGTAGAGCAGGGCGGTCGCGCCGACGGCGATGTTCGCCGCCAGGCCGATCCCGCGTACGCGGTAGGTCGGCAGACCCGGCGTGACGGCGGGCTGGCCCAGCGGCGTGTAGCAGCGCTGGCAGTCGTTGTGCTCGGGGGACGTGGGGTCCCCGCAGGTCTGGCAGCGCATTGGTGTCCCCCGGGTCCGCGCGACGTTGCGCGCACACGGTAGACGATCATGCGGCGGCCGGCGACCCCGTTCCGACGAGGGGATAACCGGGGGCGTGACGCGACCACGGGGCGGCCATCTCGAACTGACCGGCCACGCCGAGCAGCAGCAGTTCCGAGCCGGGCGGGCCGACGATCTGCACGGCGACCGGCAGGCCGTCGGGCCGGCGGCCCACCGGCACCACGATCGCCGGCAGGCCGGCGATGTTCCACGGTGCGGCGTACGGGGCGTACCGGATGTTGGCCGACATGTTCGCCCGCCAGGACCGCTCGGACCAGCGCCCGGCCTCCGGCGGCGCGCTGGCCAGCGCGGGGGTGAGCAGCAGGTCGACCGAGTGGTCGGTGAAGAAGTCGACCGACCGCTGCCGCCAGGCGGCCCGGTCAGCCTCCCGCACGTAGCCGCGACGCTGCGCCCACTCGCCCAGCGCGACGTGCCGCCGGGTACGCCGTTGCAGGCCACGCCGGTCCAACCCGGAAGCCCGGACGTCGGTGGCGGCGGCGGCGAACCAGGTGGCGATGCCCTGCAGGCCCAGGGCCGTGGGGTAGACCGGATCGGCCGGCACCGTGTCGTGCCCGGCGGCGGCGAGAAGCCGACCGGCGGCGGCGACCGCGTCCCGGTTGGGCGCGTCCGCTGCGACGCCGCGCACCGGGGAGCGCAGTGAGACGCCCACCCGCAGCCGCTGCGGCGGGACCAGCTTCTCCGCTCGCCGGCCGGCGAGCACCGAGAAGCCGACCGCGGCGTCCGCGACAGTGCTGGTCAACATGCCGTGCTCGGTGAGACCGAACCAGTCGTCCGCGCCGAGCTGGCAGGGCACCACGCCCCGGCCGGGCTTGAGACCGACCAGGCCGCAGCAGGCCGCCGGGATCCGGATCGAGCCGAGCCCGTCGTTGCCGTGCGCGATCGGCACCAGACCGGCGGCGACCGCGGCGGCGGCGCCGCCCGAAGAGCCACCGGGGGTACGCGTGTTGTCCCACGGGTTGCGGGTCACCGCGCTGTCGTCGTCGGTGAGTGCCCACAGCCCCAGCTCCGGCATCCGGGTGACTCCGAGGATCACCGCGCCCGCGCCGCGCAGCCGACGCACCACCTCGTGGTCGGCCTCCGCGACGTCGGTCCGCACGGCTGCCGACCCGTTCCAGGTGGGCAGGCCGGCGACCGGGGTGTTCTCCTTGACCGCCACCGGCACCCCGGCCAGGGGGAGGTTGGCCAGGTCCTCCTGCTCGTCGACCTTCTCGGCCTCGGTGATCGCCTCGCCGCCGCGAACGGCGCGGAAAGCCGCCAGCTCGCGGTCGGCCGAGGCGATGTACTCCAGGTGGTCGGCGACGACCTGGGTGGCCGAGACGTCACCCCTGCGTACGCCCCGGGCGATCTGCTTGGCGGTCGCCCCGACCCAGGTCGACATGATGTCCTGCACGGCCATCCTCCCCAGCGGTCAGCCCAGCGCCTGCTCCAGATCGGCGAGCAGGTCGTCGACCGTCTCGATGCCGACAGACAGTCGCACGAGATCGCCGGGAACTTCAAGCGGCGAGCCGGCAGCACTTGCGTGTGTCATCCGGCCCGGGTGCTCGATCAGGGATTCCACGCCGCCGAGCGACTCGGCGAGCACGAAGAGCTTCGTGCGGTTGCAGATCTCCACGGCGTGGTCCTCACCGCCGGAGGCGCGGAACGAGATCATGCCGCCGAACCGACGCATCTGCTTCGCGGCCACCTCGTGACCAGGGTGCGAGGGCAGCCCGGGGTAGATCACCTCGGCCACCTGGGCGTGCCCGTCCAGGTACGCGGCGAGCCGCTCGGCGTTGTCGCAGTGCCGGTCCATGCGTACCCCGAGGGTCTTGATGCCGCGCAGGGTGAGCCAGGCGTCGAACGGGCCGTTGATCGCGCCCATCGCGTTCTGGTGGTAGCGCAACTCCTCGCCGAGCCCGGCGTCGGCGACGACGAGCGCGCCACCGACCACGTCGGAGTGCCCACCGATGTACTTGGTGGTGGAGTGCACCACCACGTCCGCGCCGAAGGCGATCGGCTGCTGGAGGTACGGCGAGGCGAAGGTGTTGTCGACAACCAGCAGCGCGCCCGCGTCGTGCGCCACGGCGGCCAGGGCGGCGATGTCGGCGATGCCGAGCAGCGGGTTCGTCGGCGTCTCCACCCAGACGATCTTCGTCCGACCGGGCTGCACGGCGGCCCGGACCGCGGCCGCGTCGGAGACCTTGGCGGGGGTGAACTCCAGGCCCCAGCGCTGGGCCACCCGGGCGAAGAGCCGGTAGGTGCCGCCGTACGCGTCGTCCGGGATGATCACGTGGTCGCCCGGCTGGCAGACGGCCCGCAGCAGGGTGTCCTCCGCGGCCAGGCCGCTGGCGAAGGCGAGGCCCACCGGCCCGCCCTCCAGCGCGGCCAGGCACTCCTGCAGGGCGTCCCGGGTCGGGTTGCCGGAGCGGCTGTACTCGTAGCCGAGCCGGGGCGCGTTGACGGCGTCCTGGGCGTACGTGCTGGTCTGGTAGATCGGCGGGATCACCGCGCCGGTGCGGGCCTCAGGGTCCTGACCGGCGTGAATGGCGAGCGTCTCGAAGCCGTGACTCATTCTGGTGAGGCTAGTGCCCCCGTCCGGCGGGCTGGAACGGAACCCGCGCTCCGGGTGGGGACGGGCCTGTCCGGCCCGGCCCCCACGTGCCGGCCAGAGGGCGGCGGGCCGGTCAGCCGGCGACATAGCCTGGGGCGATGAGCGGGTGCGTGTTCTGCGGGATCGTGTCGGGTGACGTGCCGGCGTTCCGGGTCGCGGACGAGGCGGACGGGGTGGCGTTCCTGGACACCCGTCCGGTGTTCAAGGGGCACGTGCTGGTGGTGCCCCGGGCGCACCTGGTGACCCTGGCCGAGCTTCCGGCCGACCTGCTGCCCGGCTACTTCGCGCTGGTCCAGCGGCTGGCGGTGGCGGTGGAGGCCGCTCTGGGGGCAGGTGGGACGTTCGTGGCGGTGAACAACAAGGTGTCCCAGTCCGTCCCGCACCTGCACACCCACGTGGTGCCGCGTACCAAGGGCGATGGGCTGCGGGGTTTCTTCTGGCCGCGCACCCGGTACGCCGACGACACCGACGCACAGACCTACGCCGACCGGATCGCCGCCGGCCTGGGTGGCGGGGCCTGAGTCACAGTGGCACGGGTAAGGAAGAAAGACCCACCGGTGTTACACGCTGGGAGAGGTACGAGAGGAGTCCCACCGTGTTCCTGCGCCGTATGAACGCCGAGACGATTTCGCCCGAGCAGGCCCTGCCGGGCCGGCCGATCGCCATGCCGGTCGCCGACCGCCACGAGGTGCTGGGCACCCCGCTGAAGGGCCCGTTCCCGGAGGGTCTCCAGGTCGCCGTCTTCGGCATGGGCTGTTTCTGGGGTGCCGAGCGGCTGTTCTGGACGCTGCCCGGCGTCTACACCACCTCCGCCGGCTACGCGGGCGGCATCACCAAGAACCCGACGTACGAGGAGACGTGCTCCGGCCGGACCGGGCACGCCGAGGTCGTCCAGGTGGTGTACGACCCCAGCAAGATCACGTATGAGGACCTGCTGAAGGTCTTCTGGGAGAACCACGACCCGACCCAGGGCATGCGCCAGGGCAACGACGTGGGCACCCAGTACCGGTCGGCGATCTACACGACCAATGACGAGCAGCGGGCCATCGCGGAGTCGTCCCGGGACGCCTTCCAGCCGATCGTGAGCCGGGCCGGCAAGGGTGAGATCACCACCGAGATCGCCCCGCTCGGCAGCTACTACTTCGCCGAGGACTACCACCAGCAGTACCTCGCCCCGACCAAGAACCCGAACGGGTACTGCAACCACGGCCCGAACGGGCTGAGCTGCCCGGTCGGCGTGGCGCGTACCGCTGGCTGACCCACCTGCTTGAGCGCGATGCCCGGCCGCCGACGAGGTGGCCGGGCATTCCCGTCTGGCCCTGTGATCGAAATCCGTTGCCGCGCCCGGCGAGAACTCGATAACGTGGCCGTACACGTGAAAGGAGGTGGTCCAGACTTGTATAGCAATCGGACTCGTGAGGTGGCTGTCAGCTAGCCGCTGTCCTCGACAGTGATCCGTCCGCCGCGAGGCGGGCAACCAGTACGACCGTCGAGACCGTGTGGCAGCGGTGCGGCGAATCCACGACAGCCACCCGACCCCCGGGGTGCCGGCCAAGTCCAGCCGGCCCGCGCGACAGCGCGGAGCGCCCCGGGGGTCGCTCCATATCTGTGGGAGATCAGCGTGTCGATGCGCGAGCTGGTGATTCTCGGGACGGCCAGCCAGGCCCCCACCCGGCAGCGCAACCACAACGGGTACGTGCTGCGCTGGGACGACGAGGTGATCCTCTTCGACCCGGGCGAGGGCAGCCAGCGGCAGCTCCTGCACACCACGGTCACCGCGACCGACCTGACCCGGATCTGCGTCACGCACTTCCACGGCGACCACTGCCTCGGCCTGCCCGGCACCATCCAGCGACTCTCGCTGGACCGGGTGTCGCATCCGGTCGCCGTGCACTTCCCGGCGGGCGGCGCCGAGTACTTCGCCCGACTGCGGCACGCCACCTCCTTCTACGAGACCGCCGAGCTGGCGGTCACCCCGATCGAGACCGACGGTCAACGGATCGCCCTGAGCTGCGGCACGCTGGAGGCCCGCCGGCTGCGGCACCCGATCGAGACGTACGGCTATCGGCTGGTCGAGCCGGACGGCTGCCGGATGCTGCCGGAGAAGCTGGCCGCGTACGGCATCGCCGGTCCGGCCGTCGGCGAGCTGATCCGCGACGGGCACCTGGACCTCGACGGTCGTCGCGTCACCCGCGACGAGGTGAGCGTGCCCCGGCCGGGGCAGCGGTTCGCCTTCGTGATGGACACCGGCCTGTGCGACGGGGTGTACGCCCTGGCCGAGCACGCCGACCTGCTGGTCATCGAGTCGACCTTCCTGGAGTCGGAGGCCGCACTCGCCGCCGAGGTCGGCCACCTGACCGCGGCGCAGGCCGCGCGGGTGGCGACCGAATCGGGGGTACGCACGCTGGTGCTCACGCACTTCTCGCAGCGTTACCCCGACCCCCGCCGGTTCTTCGACGAGGCCCGCGGGCATTTCGACGGCGACCTGGTCATCGCCGAGGATCTGACCACCGTGCAGGTCCCGCCGCGCCGGGTAGCCTCGGCCGGATGACCGTCACGCTCCGCCCCGCGACCGGCGACGACCTGATGGGGATCGGCGCCCTGCACCAACGCTCCCGGGTGGCCGCTTACTCGTCGTTCCTGCCGGCGGAGGCGCTGGCCGAGCCGACCGGGGAGGCGATGGGACGGTACTGGACCGAGCGGTGGGCCTGGGAGCGCGACAACCACCGGCTGACCGTGGCGGAACGCGTCGGCGTGCTGGTCGGCTTCAGCTACGTGGGCCCGGACGACGAGGACGACCCGGCGACCGGACTGCTCAACGCGATCCACCTGGACCCGGCCGAGCAGGGGCGGGGCACCGGCCGCGCGTTGATGGTGGACGCTTTGGACGCCATGCGGGCGCGGGGCTGGCAGCGGGCGGTGCTCTGGGTGCTCCGCGACAACGCCCACGCCCGCGCCTTCTACGAGCGCGGCGGCTGGACCCCGACGGGAGCGGAACGCGAGGAACACATGGGCACCGCCCCCGCGCCCCAGCTCCGCTACACCCGCCCCCTCTGACGCCCTGCTGCCCGACGATCGTGCGTTTCGTGGGGCGCTCGCCCACGTGCGGTTCGTGCGGCGTCCACCCCGCCCCGCCCTGCCTCACGGCCTTTGCTCTGCTTCAACATACGCAACACCGAGTGTCCGGTAATCGGACACTCGGTGTTGCGTGGAGTGAAGCAGAGCA
>NZ_JBFAPG010000288.1:0-8302 GCF_040675595.1 Micromonospora sp. NPDC049580 | reverse complement strand
GGCCCGCCCGCCGGCAGCGCGCGCCGCAGCGCGGCGACCGGCGCGGCGATCCCGACCGCCGCCAGCAGCGCCCAGGCGGGCGGGCCTGCGGCGGTGCTCGTCGCGGCCGTGCTGGCCGTCGCCGGGGTGGGCCTGCCGGGCCAGGTGGAGGCCCGACGCAGCCCGGTGCCGGGGGAGGCGGACTACCGCGCCGCCGCCGCCGTGATCGACCGGCGGTACGAGCCCGGTGACGGCATCGCCTACTCCGGTTGGCGCGGGTGGAGCGCCCCACTGCCGATGGCGTACCAGTTGCGCACGGCGCCGCGGGACGTTTTCCTCGCCGTGCCGCCCGGCCGGTCCGGCGGGTTCTGGGCGATCGACTGCGTCGATCCCGCTCCCTGCCTTGGCGACGTCCGGCGGATCTGGCTGGTCGTCGGCGGGGCGGGCGACCCGTACGAGGGCATCCCGCCCGCCCGGGCCGAGCTGCTCCGCCGCGAGTTCGCCGTCACCGGCACCGACCGGTTCGTCGGGGTGGCCTTGGTGCTGCTGGTCCGCCGTCCCGGTCCGTGACCACTGGGGCTACCTGTCCGGTTGTGGGTGTGACCCGTGGACGCCAAGCCCGTCGCGGTGACCGTGCAGGCCGACAAGCCGGACACGGGCCAGCTGATCCCGCACGGTGTGCAGGGCGCCCAGTCGCGCATCTTCGCGATGAAGGCGCTCGCGGCGCGTCCTGTTTCACCGTGGAGGCGAAGCGGGTCGGTCACATCGACGTGCCGCTCTGGGCCGTCCGTGCTCTGTGAGGCCATGACTAAATTCAGCCTCATTTGCCGTATTGACCTTGGGATTGACAAGCATCCTCACGAGCCGCGTATTCGGTCTTACAGCCCTCGGTCCTGGTTGCAGGCCGGGCGGTGGAAGATGAGGCTCCGACGTGGCGATCTCCCTGCCCTGCCTGAAGCTCACATTGCATCACGACCGCGACGCTCGTGGCTTGTTGGAGCGGCCGGGTCTCACCTGGACCCCGGCCGCCTGAGGAGAGAGGCAACGCTGTGCGAGCAATCCCGCTGTTCGTCGTGGCGCTGGTGCTCTGCGGGTGTACTGCACCAGTCCCGCCCGCCGCCGGCCCGGCCTCGCCGGCTGGGTCGGCGCCGGTGCCGTCTTCGCCGGCCGCGTCGCCGCCGGTGCCGGCCTTCCAGCAGAGCCTGCCCGGCAGCGCCCGACGCGAGTGCGTCGCGGTGCCCGGCGACGCCATGCTGGTGCGCTCGGGCGACTTCATCGCCGGGGACTTCGTGGAGTACCGCCGGCAATGGCACCCTGACCTTGGCCCCGACCTGGGCAAGCTGTTCTGGCTGCCGGCCCGCCCCCAGCTCAACGCCGCGCTCACCGTGACCGCGACCTCCGGCGGTCGCACCGAAACCTACAGCGCCGGCTCGCTGGCGACCAACGACGCCGGGCAGGCGATGTACCCCAGCGGCATCCCGTTGCCGGCCGCCGGAACGTGGAAGCTCGTCGCGCAGGCCGGCGACGGGTGGGGGTGCTTCGAGCTGACACTGCCCTGACCGGCGTTCGGCGCGCGCCCGAGCCTCCACCTCACCCAACCCTGGACGTACACCACCAACGCCGACGTCGACGTGATCTGCTTCGACAACGCCGGCGCGGTCACCCCGCACCGGTTCCTGGCCACCTTCACCTCCCGGCTCTGAGGCCGGGCCGCGTCGGCCGTGGCCGTCCTCACCTCGCCGCCACCGCGGCGAGGACGCCGGGGGCGGTGATCGACGCCGACGAGCCGACCGGCCACCCGCGACCCCGGCACGGTCCACATGCGCACCGATGTGGGCCGCACCAGGTAGGTCGCGCACCTGGTCGAACTGGGATGACCGCTGGCACGGTCGTCCGACATGGAATATCGCATTTCGGTCACAATCGGCCTAAAAGGTGCGTACGGTGCCGGACATGGTCTCTCGCACCTGGCGCAACCTGTTGGTCGCAGCTCTCGGGATGGGCGTGCTCGCCGGTGCCGGTCAGCTCGGCATCGCGTTCAGCTTCGGCATCGTCCAGCTCACCGGCGTCTCCACCGGAGCCACCGTCAACCAGTGGCCCGCCCAGCTCGCCTGGGTGGGCTGGTTCGCGGCACACGCCGCAGTAGCCGGCACCGTCGTCACCGCACGCCTGGCCCGCCGATACGGGGTGCTGGAAAGCACCGGCAGATTGGTGGCCATCGCCGCCGCTGCCGCGCTGGGCGCCACCGTCATCGCGCCGCTCTGCGTCCGGCCGGCCCAGGCCGCCGATCGTTTCTCTGTGGACCCGATCTGGGCCCTCGGCATCTGCGCGATCGTCGGCGCGCTGGTCGGCGCGGGGGCCGCGATCGCCGTACTGCTGAAGCCGCCGCTGGGCTGGAACATGGCGGCGGTGGGCGGCGTGGTCTGGCTGCTGGCGCTCATCTCGGTCGTCCCGGCGCTCGCAACCGCCGGGCCGTTGCCCGCCGTACGGATCGGCGTGCTGGAGCAGGCCGGGCTCGACGCCGACGCGGCACACCGCCAGGCTCTCTTGACTCTGCCAGCGGTGGCCCTGCTCGTCGGCGCGGCGACCGGCGGGCTGGCCCGTTGGCGCAGGCATCCGCCTCTGGTCAACGGCGCGACCGGCGCGACCGGCGCGGTGCTGATCGCGTTCGCCTACCTGACCGCCGGTCCCGGCGGCGCCGTCGACAGGTACCAGATCACGCCCTACTACGGCGCGCTGCTCGCCGTCGCCGCCGGCGTGCTCGGTTCGGCCGCCGCCGCGTTGTTCCGCTGGCCGTTCCTGTCGCGTACCTCCGAAGAGCGGGTCGTCGAGCCGACCGACATCCTCCGTCCGTTGTCCGACCCCGCCGTGCCGCGGGCCATGACGCCAGGCACGGGCGCGGCCGACGAGCCGGAGCCCGTCGACCTGGCCGGCACGGGGAGGTTCGTCGGCGTGATGGCAGCGACGCACGCGACCGCGGCCGAACCGCTGGGCTACGGTGCGCCGGCCGACTCCGCGACGCGGACCGCCGCACCGACCGATACCGCCGCACCGGCCGCATCTGGCGACCTCGCCACACAGGCCGACTTCGCCACACAGTCCGACTTCGCCACGCCGGAGACATCGCAACCGGCGCCCGCGACGGCGGCCCACCTTCCCGCAGGACCCGGCGGGGACGGCTCTGGAACGGCGGGGGCCGACAACACCGAACCCGACGGGGCAACCGCCGCCCCGGGGACCGGCCGGATGTACCAGCCGCCGAAGATCGACCGGAACCGAGTTCAGGCAGTTCGGCCAGTCGTTCCGGCCCGGCGGGTGCCGTCCTCGACCGAGCCCGGTCCGGGTGCCGAGGCAACCCACTCGGCCGGCACGCAAGAGGGCGTCGAACCGGCTCTCCCACCTCGGCACCGGCCGCCCCTGCCCAACCTGGACCAGGCCGCGAACTGGGATGCCCTCGCGAACGCCCGGCGCGCCGGTATCCGGCCCACGGCCGATGCCGCGCAGGCCGGCCCCGTAGGGGCCGTTCCGGTCGCCGCAATCCCTGCGCCGGCCGCCCCGGCACCCGTTGTCAAGGCGCAACGGACCAGCGAGCGGGCTGGCGGCCGGCTGGGCCTGTTCCGGCGCAACAGATCCCGGGCCGACGCGGACGGCGCGGGCACCCGGCCGGACCGCGAGCCGCTGCCGAGGCAGGACGCGGAGTTCGTCGACTGGGTGAGCGGGCTGGGCAGGTCGGTGGTGGACAGCGAGCCGGCTCGGGAGAGTCCTCGCGGGTCACTCCGCTCCGCCGGCCGCCACCACGGCGACTGACCGGCTAGGGCGTGTCCTGCCGATCATGGATCGGCAGTCCGCGTCATGACATGCTTCAGCCGTGTACCGGACCGAGGATCAACGGCGCTTTCAGCGTCTGGTCGAGGCGCTATCGGGACGGGCGGATCCCCAGGCTGAGGCCGAGATGGGCGCACCCCTGAATCCCCGGCTTGGTCGGCGATCAACACGTCGGGGCGTTTACGGGGCCGTCCGGGTCCAGGTTCGTGACCCGGATCGCGTCCAGTAGCGCCAGCAACTGCGGGTTGTCGCCGGCCTGGCCGGGGTGAGCAGGATCGACAGCGGCCGGCCGCGTCCGTCGACGGCGAGGTGGATCTTCGTACGCCAGCAGCGGCGCGATCACCGCCCACGCCTCGACAGTCAGTTCACCACGACGCACCACCGGCACATCGTCAACGATCAACCGCTACAAGATCGGCAGGACACGCCCCAGGCGGCTGGGCTGGCCGCCCGCCGAGTTCAGGCTGTCAGACGGTTCCGGTACGCGGTGGCTGAGGTGGGAAGCCTTTCGCGATGATCAGTCGATCAGCCTGCGCCGAGCTATTGCAGTTCCGTGATTTGCCCTGGGCAGGGTGCGACAGCCGCGGCACCAACGTACTCATCCGGGATCGCCGCCCCGCCGCCATGGCCGGAACATGTCGCCCACCGCACGAAGGATCGCCGCCTTCTCGCGGGGTGGGACGCCTTTCGTCACGATCAGTGCGACCACCGTCTTGGCAAGCACCGGTAGACCCACAGCGGCGGTCGCGACCCAAGGGCTGTACGTCACAAGTCGCTCAAGGTCCACTGGTCCCACCCCGCCGCTTCCCAGTCGCAGTTCCACCGGTTCTGACCACACCTTCGCGCTCACTCGGCGTGGTGGCGCTCTGCGGGACAGGCCGGGACATAATCGAGGTGGATCGCCTGGTAGGACAGGCTGCCATCGGAACGCCACAGAGAAACCGCAGACACCGCTGGGACGGATGCGAGGTTTACGGAGTGGACCGGGAACTGGCGGACGTGTCGACACCGGCCGCGCTCGGCGCGGCGCTGCAGTCGCTCAGGGAGACGGCTGGCCTCACGACGCGGGAGATGGACTCGAAGACGCGCCTCAGCGATGTGCGATTGACCCGTACGAAGATCAGCAAGGTTGAAGGAGGTGAGCTGCCGCGCCTGGACTGGCTCCGCGCGTACGTCAATCTCTGTGGAGTCGGCACTGGTACGCGTCGATACCGCGCCTGGGAGAACGCGTGGACGACGGCACACCAGCACGCCACGGCGGGAACGGTGACGCCTGACCCGGACGGCACGGTGCCACCCAGGCAGCTACCTATGGACACCAGCCCTTTCGTGGGCCGAACGGCCGAGCTCGACCAGCTCACCGCCCTGCACAGGAGGGCGGGCAACGGGGTAGCTGTCATATCCGCCGTGCACGGCACTGCGGGCATCGGTAAGACCACTCTCGCACTGAGGTGGGCGCACCAGAACGCAAGACGGTTCACCGAGGGACACCTGTACCTCAACCTGCGTGGTTTCAGCGCCGACCATCCGGTCGCGCCTGCCCATGCCGTCCGTGAGCTGCTGGACGGGCTCGGCGTGCCGGCCGAGAGAATACCGGCCAGGTTCGATGCTCAACTGAGCCTGTACCGCAGTGTGCTGTCCGGCAGACGCCTGCTGCTTGTGCTGGACAACGCCGCAACCGCCGAGCAGGTCCGTCCACTGCTGCCGGGCAGCTCATCGTGCTTCACCATCGTCACCAGCCGAAGCCAGCTCACCGGGCTCGTCGCCCGCGACAAGGCCGTCCCGCTCAAGCTGGACGTCCTCTCCCGGAAGCAGGCCAGGGAACTGCTCGATGATCGGATCGGCCGCGGGCGGCTGGACGAGTATCCAGAAGCGACGGCCACGCTGCTGACCATGTGCGGCGGATTGCCGCTGGCGCTCGTCATCGCGGCGGCGAGGATCATGCTCGCGCCGGACCAACCACTGGACCGACTCGTCGCGGAGGCGACGGGCGGCGAACCCGTACTGCGGAACTTCGAGGTCGACGACTCGGAGTCGGACCTGCCCACCGTCTTCTCCTGGTCCTACCGAACCCTCGACCCGGACGCCGCGCGGCTGTTCCGGTACCTGGGTCTGGTACCCGGCCCCGACTTTACCGTCGCTGCCGCTGCCAGCCTGGTCGGCGCCGAAGCTGGCCTCACCGCCCGGTTGATGAGGAACCTGGCAGATCAACACCTGATTGAGGAGTACTGCCCGGGTCGTTACCGGCTCCACGATCTACTGCGCGCCTACGCGAACGATCTGAGCGAGGAGCACGAGACCAGCTCCGGACGAGCCGCCGCCCACACCCGAGTAATCGACTACTACCTACAGGCCGCCGTACATGGTGACCGGCTGCTGGATCCCCTTCGGGAGACCTTCCCGACGCCTTCTGCGGAACATGGGATCCAGCCGCCCAGTTTCGACTCGGCCGAGGGCGCGGCAGAGTGGTTCGAGCAGGAGCACGAGAGCCTGTCGGCGGCGGCTCGACTCGCAGCCGCACGCGGCCGGCACCGACCGGCGTTCCTCCTACCGTGGAGCATGACGACCTTCCTCCACCGCCGCGGATACTGGCGCGAGTACGCCGACCTCTACCGCCTCGCTGTCGAGGCCGCCGAGCCGATGGGCGACCCGCGTGCGCATGGTGTCGCACTGCGCAACCTCGCCAACGCGCTGACACAGCTCGGCGAATACGACCACGCCATGGCCCGCCATCGACTAGCGGTTGACTGCTTCCGGAAAGTCGGTGACATCCAAGGCCTTGCCCGGACCGAACGCGCCATGGGATACGCCAGTGAACAGCTGCGCGACTTCCCCGCAGCCGAGCAGCACGCCAGCACCGCCCTGGGTCTCTACCGGCAGATAGGCGACCGCACGGGCGAGGCGCAGGCGCTCAATGCGTTGGGTTGGTACCGAGCACTGCAGGGCGACTACGACAGCTCGCTCACGCACTGCTCACAAGCCTTGGCTCTGTTCGACGAGGTCGACGACCTCACGTACCGGGCCCATACGCTGGACAGCATCGGGTACAGCCTCCAACACCTGAAGCGGTACGCCGACGCGGCATACCACTACCGGGAGGCCATCGCCGTGTACAGGACCCTTGGTGACCGGTACTACGAGGCGGAGACCCTGCACCATCTCGGCGACAGCGAGGCTGCCGCAGGGAACGCGAGCGCTGCGCAAGCGGCGTGGCAGGACGCACTCACCCTTCTCGTTGCCATCGGGCATCCGAAGGCCGAGCAGGTACGCGCGAAGCTCGCACGCTGAACTCGGCCAATCTGCTGGCAATACGGCCGCACGCCCAGCAGCGGCTCGTGCCGGATCGATCGACCCGCACCGGCGCCTCGCCAGGTTGACTCCGCTCGGTCGGCCGTACGACCTGCGGAACACCGCCGCGGCTCGACGCCGCCGCGCCAGCAACCGAGGGAGCCGAGCGGCGGTAACTTACGCCTGCTCCCTGTTCCATCCCCGGCACTCCCCGGATCCGGCTGCCCTCAGCTCCACCGCCCTGCTGTGACAGGGTCAGCGGTGACCGGACAGCGACACGCGTCACCGCCTCGTCCAGGATGACCCGCCACCCAGCGGGTCTAGGGTGTGGCCCGCGGCCACCGCACGATCTTCGGTCGTCCGCACAAACCATCGATGGTCAACGCGGTGGCCGCCCGCATGCCCGCGCTTCTCTTCGCAGTGATTGACCGGCGCGGGCCTGTGCCTGGTCGCGCAGGCCCCTGCCGGGGCCCGATAGGAAGCGGCAATCGCGGTGATCTGTGCCGGCTACGGCGGCCGGTCCGGATGCGACAACGGAGAGAGGTGTGCCATGCGGTTCAGCGGCCGTTTGCTGGTGGCCCTGACTCTGGGGGGCGTCACGCTCGTGTCAGCGTGCGGCGGCCCGCCGCCGGAGAAGCGGTCGACCGAGGAGCTGCTCACCATCGGGCAGGCCCGTCTCGACGAGATTGCCATTCCGGCAGGCTGGCAACTCCGGGGCGGCAAGGCGGCGGACAGATCGCGGGGCAAGTTCCACTGGGACCGTGACCACCAGGTCAATACCAGTCCGGACGCGGCGATTCGCGAACTGGACAAGCAGATCGCGGCTGCCCAGTGGAGGCGTAGGCCCAAGGAATCCTGCCTGAACAGTTCGGGAGTGGCGTGCTGGATGTACGACCGGGGCGGCCTGACCATCACGCAGACAGCGCTCGCCAGCACCACCTGCCCGGCGGGCCACCCGGTCTGTGCCGAGGTGAGCATCTCCATGCGGCAGAACTACAAAGAGCCGATCTGATCAGATCCAGCCATGGCGGACCGCCTCGGCACCCGCCTGGAAACGGCTGCTCACCCCGCGCTGGTCGGTAAGCTCGGCCACCACCCGACGCACGGTGCGCGCGCCCACACCCGGGACGCGCTGCTGGTGGCCACCCGCCAGAACATCGAGCAGAACAGGTGACGGCCCGGTGTGGCTGCCGTGCGGTCGGCACGGCAG
>NZ_JBFAPG010000287.1:0-8303 GCF_040675595.1 Micromonospora sp. NPDC049580 | reverse complement strand
TCTCGGGCGAACCGGCGGAGTACCTCGCCGCCGGGCCCGATGGCGTGACGGGTGGCGTGGAGAACAGGTCCGACCAGGCGGTGTCCCTGCGGACCCACCGTCTTGCGGATGCCGAAAAGATCCAGTGTCGTCCCGTCCGCGAAGAGATTCGCGGGCCGGCCAGCGATGGTCCGGTTCCCCTCGGTACGGGTGCCGGCCCCGCTCGCGTAGCGGTAGTTCACGAACATGACGTGGGTCGCCGCCCGCGCAAGGGTGAAGTCCGAGGTGACCAGTCTCGGGTATGAGCTGACGTCGACCGAGCAGGAGGTGATCGGTGCGCGGTCGGGCAGGCTGCCGAGCCGCAGCGGCACGGCGCACGACCGGGCCTCGTTCCAGCGCAGCGCCCGGACCGCCTGCTCCAGCCCGGCGCGGTCCCCTCCCAGGATGACGGCACGGGCGTACAGACCCGGCGCGGGACGCCACGACGTGACCACGCCACTCGCGCCATCGCTCGTCGGGTGGATCGTGCCGTCGAAGGTCTGGGGCCCCGGCCCGGCCACGTCGACCTGGACGTTGCCGAACGAGACGCTGGTGGACAATTCACGGCTCGACCGGCGACGCCACCAGGAGTTGTTGGCGTTGACGAGCATGCGGCGCACGTACACGTCGGGCCGGTCGGCGCGGGCGATCTTGCGCCAGTGCACGTACGCCCGGGACAGCACCTCCTGGGTGAGGTCCTCGGCCCGGTGCTCGTCACCGGTGAGCAACCGCGCCAGCCGCACGAGGGCTGGGCCGCGGCTGGAGACGTACTCCTCGAAGGTCACATCCGGTAGACGCGGCCGGGTCCCTCCGGCGTTGACCCGGTCAGCGGTGCGAGTGGTCGCGGAAGCCGCGGCGGGTCTTGCGGCCCAGGTAGCCGGCCGTGACCAGGTGCTCCAGCAGCGGCGCGGGCGCGAAGCCCGGCTCGCGCAGCTCCAGGTACAGCTCCCGCTGGATGGCCAGCGAGACGTCCAGCCCCACCACGTCGAGCAGCTCGAACGGGCCCATCGGGTAGCCGCAGCCCAGCTTCATGGCGTGGTCGATGTCGTCGGCGGTGGAGTAGCTGGCCTCCAGCATCTTCACCGCGTCGTTCAGGTACGGGAAGAGCAGCGCGTTGACGATGAACCCGGACCGGTCGCCGCAGACCACACCGGTCTTGCCCAGCGCGGCGCAGACCGCCCGCGCGGTGGCGGTGGCCTCCGGGGAGGTACGGATGGTCCGGACCACCTCGACCAGCGGCATGACCGGCGCCGGGTTGAAGAAGTGCAGGCCCACCACGTCGGCCGGCCGCTGGGTGGCCATCGCCACGTCGATCACCGGCAGGGACGAGGTGGTGGTGGCCAGCACCACGCCCGGCTTGCAGATCTCGTCGAGGCTGGCGAAGAGCGCCTTCTTCACGCTCAACTCCTCGACGACCGCCTCGACCACCAGGTCGACGTCGGCGAGGTGGTCGAGCGTGGCCGACCAGCTGATCCGGCCGAGCGCGGCGTCCCGGTCGGACTCGGCGAGCTTGCCGCGCACCACGCCCTTGTTCAGCGAGGTCTTCACCGCCTCGCAGACCGCCGCGGACTTCTCCGCGCCCCGGGTCACCGAGACGACCTCGTAGCCGGCCTTCGCGAACACCTCGATGATCCCGGTGGCCATCGTCCCGGAGCCGACGACACCGACCTTCGCGATGGCGCGCGCGCCGTCGGCGAGCGCGGCCTCCGTGGCCGGCGGCGTCGCCTCGTCCGGTACGACGACCGGGGAGCCCGGCCGCTGGTAGGTGTAGAAACCCCGACCGGACTTCCGGCCGAGCAGCCCCGCCGTCACCATCTGCTTGAGCAGCGGCACGGGGGCGTGCCGGCGGTCCCGCCCGCCGCGGCGGTACATCGTGTCCAGGATCTCGTACGCGGTGTCCAGGCCGATCAGGTCCATCAGCGCCAGCGGGCCCATCGGCAGGCCGCAGCCGAGCTTCATCGCCGCGTCGATGTCCTCCCGGGTCGCGTAGTGCGACTCGAACATGCCGACCGCGTGGTTGAGGTAGCCGAAGAGCAGCGCGTTGGCGATGAAGCCGGCCCGGTCGTTGATGGTGACGTCGACCTTGCCCAGCCGGGCGCACAACGCCTCGACGTCGGCGACCACCTCGGGCGACGTGACGACGGTGCGGACCACCTCGACCAGCTTCATCACCGGCGCCGGGTTGAAGAAGTGGATGCCGATCACCTGGTTGGGCCGGGTGGTGGCGACCGAGATCTCGGTGACGCTCAACGACGAGGTGTTGGTGGCGAGAATGGTGTCCGGCCGGCAGACCCGGTCCAGCTCCGCGAAGATGCGCTGCTTGAGGTCCAGGTGCTCGGGCACCGCCTCGATCACCAGGTCCACGGAGTGCAGGGCGTCCAGCCCCACCGCGAAGCGCACCCGCTCGTGCAGCGCGTCCCGGTCCGCCTCGGCGAGCTTGCCCTTGGCCACGGCGCGATCGGTGGAGCCGGTGAGGGTGGCCCGGCCGCGCTCCAGCGCCGACTCGGAGATCTCGACCGCGAGCACGTCGATGCCGTTGCGGGCGAAGACCTCGACGATGCCGGCACCCATGGTGCCCAGCCCCACCACACCCACGGTGCTGAACTCGCGCGCCACGATCGGCCTCCCCAGACACTCCGCACGGCCACTGAACGGCCGCTAAGGTTATGCGCGCGAGTCTGCCACGTGACGCTCGGTTGTCGAGACGCCGTGGCATATTTCACCCACGGCGCGAGGGGCCGCTAGACGGCCGGCACGCCGGTCAGCGCGAGCAGCTCCGCGACGAACTCCGCCGGGCGTTCCAGGTGCGGACTGTGCCCGCAGCCGGGCAACACCACCTCGCGGTACGCGCCGCCGGCCGCCGCGTACCGCTCCAGCACCGCACGGGTCTGGCCGACCATCGGCTGCGGCGGGCAGGACTCCTCGCCCGGCCAGCCGGGCACGACACCCAGCGAACCCAGGTACGCCAGGTCGAACAGCGACGTGTCCGACACGATCACGTCGGCGTCCCCGCGTACCCAGGTGACCGGCGGCTTGGGTGCGACGGCCACCAGCTCGTCGGCGATCCGGAACCAGGTCGGTGCGAGCGCGTTGAGCACGCCGCGCTCCCCCGGCGCGGTGCCCGGCCAGTTCGCCGAGGGCACCGCCGTACCGGGGTAGTTGTCGTCGCCGGTCGCCGTGGACAGCACGCTGTCCAGCAGCAGCTCCTCGTCGACGCCCAGCGAGGCGGGATCGGCCACGTAGGTGGCCCGCAGCACCGCGCGCGGGCTGGCCGGCGCGTCGGCGTCGCGATCACCCGCGGCGAGCCGCGCGACGAAGTCGGGGTTGGCCGTGCCGGCGCCGGTACCGGCGAAGTCGGGGGTGGTCGGCGTGCCGGTCAGGTCGCGCGTGCCACCGAAGCCGTACGGCGACACCGGCGCGGCCAGCAGCAGCGCGCCCACCCGGTGCGGATGGTCGACCAGCAACCGCATCGCCACTCCCCCGCCCAGGGAGTGCCCGACCACCACGGGCAGGCCGCTGCCGCTGGCGAAGAGCGTCGGGTCGTCCAGCAGGGCGGCGATGTCGTCGGCGAAGTCCCGCAGGCCCCGCGTGGCGTTCACCGGAGCGGTCGCGGAGTCGCCGTACCCCCGTAGGTCAGGGGCCACGACCCGCAGCGTCGGCGGCAGCCGCCGGAGCAACGGTTCCCAGAACAGCGAGGACGAGCAGTTGCCGTGGATCAGCAGCACCGGAGTGCCGTCCGGCGGGCCGGCCACCCGTACCGCCTGGGTTGTGCCGTTCGCCGTCACGACCCGCTGCTCGCTCTCCATCCGCGGCATGCTGCCACGCCGTTGTCCGCCGGTCCAGGTGCTGGACAGCCACCCGGCGGCACCGCCCGGTGTGGCGGACCACCGCCCACACCCCGGCAGGGGCCTTCGCCGCGGGTCAGCGGCGGCCGGTGGGCGGGGTGGCCAACGGCAGGGGCAGCGTCGGGCGGATGTCCCGCCGGGCCGGGCCGAAGCTGAGCCCGACCGGATCCGTGTGGGCGACCCCCGGGTCGAACAGGCGCAGCTCGGTCCGACCGAGCCGGATCACGTCGCCGTCGGAGAGGCGTTCCACCTCGGTGATCCGGCGGTCGTTGAGCCAGGTGCCGTTGGTCGAGCCCAGGTCACGCAGCGAGGCACCCTCCGGGGCCAGCCACACCTCGGCGTGCCGGCGGCTCAGGTGCGGGTCGTTGATGACCACGTGACCGGTCGGTGCCCGACCGATCACCTGCGGCTCGACCCGAAGGCGAAAGCTCGCGCCGCGCATCGGCCCACCAGCGACCGTCAACAGCGGCAGCAGTTCCGGATGTTCCTCCATGGACAGTCAGCCCTCCACCCCACACCGTTACTCCGCGCGTCAGCCTGCCATCAGACGGTAATCGCCAATACCGACCAGCCGGTCAGCTCCTCGTCACCTCCCGGCCACCCGCCGTTCGACGATTCGGGCGGCCGGCCTCCGGCACCCAGCGCCTGACCTGCACTGATCAACGAGCGGGCGGGCCGAGGCAACTCCCGTCCGGCCGACCCGAAATCGTGCCCTACCGATGAGTAATGTTCGGGTCTAGACTTCCGCCATGACGGCTGTGCATGTCCCCGGCACCCCTCTCATCGAGGCGGACCAGCTGGTCTCCACCAGTCCGGCCACCGGCGCCGAGGCGGGCCGCCTGCCCGTCGCCACCGATGCCGACGTGCGGCAGGCCGTCGACCGGGCCCGCGCCGCCGGCGAGTGGTGGGCCGGCCTGGGCTTCACCGGCCGCCGGCAACGGCTGCTGCGCTGGCGCGCGCTGCTCGCCCAGCGGATCGAGCAGCTCGCCGACCTGGTGCACGTCGAGGGCGGCAAGCCGGTCCCCGACGCCATCGTCGAGATCGTCACCGCGATCGAGCACGTCGACTGGGCGGCGCGCAACGCCGGTCGGGTGCTCGGTCCGCGCCGGGTGCGGTCGCGGCTCATCCTCGCCGAGTTCTCCGGGCACCTGGAATACCAGCCGCACGGCGTGGTCGCTGTGATCGGCCCGTGGAACTATCCGGTCTTCACCCCGATCGGCTCCGCCGCGTACGCCCTGGCCGCCGGCAACGCCGTGGTGTTCAAGCCCAGCGAGTACACGCCCGCCGTCGGCCAGTGGCTGGTGGACACCTTCGCCGAGGTGGTGCCCGAGCAGCCGGTGTTCACCGCCGTGCACGGCCTCGGTGACGTGGGCGCGGCGCTGTGCCGCTCCGGGGTCGACAAGGTGGCCTTCACCGGCTCCACCGCGACCGCCCGGAAGGTGATGGCCGCCTGCGCCGAGACGCTGACTCCGGTGCTGATCGAGGGCGGTGGCAAGGACGCCATGATCGTCGACAGCGACGCCAACCTGGACGCCGCCGCCGAGGCGTGCGTCTGGGGCGCCATGACCAACGCCGGCCAGACCTGCATCGGCATCGAGCGGGTCTACGCCGTCGACGCGGTCTTCGACGCCTTCGTCGACAAGGTCGTCGCCCGTGCCGGCCGGCTGACCGTGGGCCCGGAGGGCGCCGACATCGGCCCCATCACCATGCCCGGCCAGATCGAGGTGATCCGCCGCCACATCGACGCCGCGGTCAGCTCCGGCGGTCGCGCCGTGCTCGGCGGCCCGGATGCGGTGCAGCCTCCGTACGTGCATCCGACCGTGCTGGTGGACGTCCCGGAGGAGTCGCCCGCCGTCCGCGAGGAGACCTTCGGCCCGACGCTGACCATCAGCCGGGTCCGCGACGCCGACGAGGCCGTCGCCCGCGCCAACGCCCTGTCGTACGGCCTGGGGGGTTCGGTCTTCGGCCGGCAGCGTGCGGTGTCCATCGCGCGGCGCCTGCGCTCGGGGATGGCTTCGATCAACTCCACCCTGACCTTCGCCGGGATGTCCACGCTGCCGTTCGGTGGGGTCGGCGACTCCGGCTTCGGGCGGATCCACGGCGAGGACGGCCTGCGCGAGTTCGGCCGCGCCAAGGCCATCACCCGCCGCCGGGCACGATCGCTGCTGCCGTCGATGACCTTCGAACGCACCCCGACCGACGTGGCACGCCTCATCAAGGCCATCAAGATGATGTACGGCAGGTGAGTGTCGGATAACCGATCTGGGCGTTGATCAGCGTATCCACATGTTTATGCATCGTGCTCGCGGCGGTACATTGCGTTAAATGGGCCACAATCGATTGCGCCACCGCCTTGTCGACAGTGACCAGTCGTGGAGCGCACGGCAGCGGCGTCGTCGTTCGGACTGGCTGGCGCGCACCTTTCCCGAGATCGGCGACATGCATGTCGTCGACCTGGGCGGCCGGCTCGGCACCTGGCACCGCGCGACCGTCCGACCGGCCCGGGTCACAGTGGTCAACCTGGAACAGCCGCCCGCCACGGTGCCGGAATGGGCCCACGTCGAACAGGCCGACGCCTGCGACCTGCCACCCCACGTCGCCAACGGCACCTACGACCTGGTCTTCTCCAACTCGGTGCTGGAGCACGTCGGCGGGCACGAACGCCGGCTGCGGTTCGCCGCCGCCGCCCGGTCACTGGCCGATCGCCACTGGGTGCAGACGCCCTACCGCTACTTCCCCATCGAGCCGCACTGGATCGCGCCCGGAATGCAGTTCCTGCCGATCCGGCTGCGCACCGCGCTCGCCCGCCGCTGGCCTCTCGGGCACAAACCGACCCGCAGCCACGAAGCCGCCATTCACCAGGTGCTCTGGACCGAACTGCTGGACCGCTCGCAGATGCGCCACTACTTCCCCGACTCGCGAATGCTCATCGAGCGGTTGGCCGGCCTGCCGAAGTCGCTGATCGCCGTCCGAACCGAGGCGTGAGCGGTCAGAAGAGGGTCAGCTCGTCCTTCTCGATGCCGCGCAGCCGGTCGTAGTTGACGACCACGCATCGGATGCCCCGATCGGCGGCGAGCACCCGGGCCTGCGGCTTGATCTCCTGGGCGGCAAAGACCCCGGTGACCGGGCTGAGCAGCGGGTCGCGGTTCATCAGTTCGAGATAGCGGGTCAACTGCTCCACCCCGTCGATCTCGCCACGCCGCTTGATCTCGACGGCGACGGCGCCGGAGTTGGCGTCCCGGCACAGCAGATCCACCGGCCCGATCGCCGTCATGTACTCGCGGCGCACCAACGTGTACCCCTCGCCGAGCACACCCGGGTTGGCCGCCAGCAACTCCTGCAGGTGCGCCTCGACCCCGTCCTTGCGCAGGCCGGGATCCACACCCAGCTCGTACGAGGTGTCCTGGAAGACCTCCTCCAGGGTGATCCGCAGCTCCTCGCCGGCCTTGTTGACCACCCGCCACACGCCGGGGGCCTCCTCCAGCCGACACGGCGGGCTCATCCAGTTCAGCGGCTTGTACGCACGGTCGTCGGCATGGATGGACACCGACCCGTCCGCCTTCACCATCAACAGCCGGGTGGCCGGCGGCAGGTGAGCCGAGAGCCGTCCGACGTAGTCCACCGAGCACTTCGCAATGACCAACCGCACCCGACGAGGGTAGCCGAGCACCCGGCGACCGCCACCGAGCGGCACTGGCGCGTCGGTGCGATGCTGAGACCGTGTTCGAAGTCCTCACCGGCACCGGCCTCGCCGCCTCGGCGGGGCTGAACGCCTACATACCCCTGCTCATCCTCGGTCTACTCGGTCGTTACACCAACCTGATCGACCTGCCCAGCGGTTGGACGTGGCTCGGCAACGGCTGGGTCATCGTCATCCTGGCCGTCCTGCTCGCCGTCGAGATGGTGGCGGACAAGGTGCCGGTGGTCGACCACATCAACGACGTGGTGCAGACCGTCGTCCGGCCCACCGCCGGCGGCCTCGCCTTCGGCGCCGGGTCGTCCTCGGAGACGGTGACCGTCAGCGACCCGGGGAGTTTCTTCACCTCCCACCAGTGGGTGCCCGTGGCCACCGGCGTCCTGCTCGCCTTCGGCGTACACCTGCTCAAGTCCGCCGCTCGGCCAGTCGTGAACGCGACCACCGCCGGGTTCGGCGCCCCGGTCGCCAGCACCGCCGAGGACGCGACAAGCGTGATCGTCTCCCTGGTCGCGATCATCCTGCCGGTGCTGGTGCTCGCCTTCCTGGTCGGCCTGGTCGTCTTCATCTACTGGTTCTTCCGTCGACGCTCCGAACGCCGTCGGGAACGCGAGGCGGCCCGCGCCGCCGGCTTCCGCGTCTGACCTGGGGCCTTCCTCGCGGGGCGCACCGGCTTCGCTTCGCTCGCCCGCTCGCGCCTTCAGATCCTGGACAGTTTCCGTCAGCTGCTAACGGAAACTGTCCAG
>NZ_JBFAPG010000286.1:0-8350 GCF_040675595.1 Micromonospora sp. NPDC049580 | reverse complement strand
CTCGCGCACAGACGTCACGGAGGACAGATGCCGCTGCGCGTCGCCGCCGTCGGCGTGGCCGCCGGGGTCGGGGCCGGGGCAAGGGCGGTGCCGACGACGCCGAGGACGAGGAGTCCGACGAGGCGGCACAGGCCGACGAGGAGGAGACCGCCGAGGCCGAGGCCGAGGGTGACGAGGACGAGGAGACCGAGGGCGGAGACGGGTTGACCCGTCGTCGCCGTCGTCGCCGCCGTCGCGGCGCCGGTGACACCGAGGGAGCCGCCGACGACGGCGTGCCCACCGTGGTCAAGATCCGCGAGCCGCGTCGCACGGTCGACGAGGTCCAGGGCGTGTCCGGCTCGACCCGGCTGGAGGCCAAGCGCCAGCGTCGCCGGGACGGCCGGGAGCAGCGGCGTACGCGGCCGCCGATCCTCAGCGAGTCGGAGTTCCTGGCCCGCCGGGAGGCGGTCGACCGGGTCATGGCGGTCCGGCAGCGTGGTGACCGCACCCAGATCGCCGTCCTGGAGGACGGTGTGCTGGTCGAGCACTACGTCACCCGTAACTCCTCGGGCACCATGGCCGGCAACGTCTACCTGGGCAAGGTGCAGAACGTGCTGCCCAGCATGGAGGCGGCGTTCGTCGACGTCGGCCGGGGCCGCAACGCGGTGCTGTACGCCGGCGAGGTCAACTGGGACACCTCCGGCCTGGAGGGGCGTGCCCGCTCGATCGAGCAGGCGCTGCGCTCCGGCGACTCGGTGCTGGTCCAGGTCACCAAGGACCCGATCGGGCACAAGGGCGCCCGGCTGACCAGCCACATCGCCCTCTCCGGCCGGCACCTGGTCTACGTGCCCAACGGCAACGCGTCCGGGATCAGCCGCAAGCTGCCGGACACCGAGCGCAAGCGGCTGCGCGACGTGCTCAAGAAGCTGGTCCCGGACGGCGCGGGCGTGATCGTCCGCACCGCCGCCGAGGGCGCCAGCGAGGACGAGCTGGCCCGCGACGTCAAGCGGCTCCAGGCGCAGTGGGAGGACATCCAGGCCAAGGCCGCCGAGGGTGGCGCCCCGGCGCTGCTCTACGGGGAGCCGGACCTGGTCATCCGCGTGGTCCGGGACCTGTTCAACGAGGACTTCCGCGAGCTGGTGATCGAGGGCGAGCAGTCGTACGACATCGTCGAGTCGTACCTGTCGCACGTCTCTCCGGACCTGGTCGACCGGGTGCGCCGGCACGTCGGGACGAGCGACGTCTTCGCCGAGTACCGGATCGACGAGCAGATCATCAAGGGCCTGGACCGCAAGGTCTTCCTGCCCTCCGGCGGCTCGCTGGTGATCGACAAGACCGAGGCCATGACGGTCGTCGACGTCAACACCGGTAAGTACACCGGCTCCGGGGGCAACCTGGAGGAGACCGTCACCCGCAACAACCTGGAGGCGGCGGAGGAGATCGTCCGCCAGCTCCGGTTGCGCGACATCGGCGGCATCGTGGTGATCGACTTCATCGACATGGTGCTGGAGTCGAACCGGGAGCTGGTGCTGCGCCGACTCACCGAGTGCCTGGGCCGGGACCGCACCAAGCACCAGGTCACCGAGATCACCTCGCTCGGTCTGGTGCAGATGACCCGTAAGCGGATCGGCGCGGGCCTGCTGGAGGCGTTCAGCGAGACCTGCGAGTGCTGCAAGGGCCGGGGCGTCATCATCCACACCGAGCCGGTGCCGGAGAAGCCGCATACCGGTGGGGCCGCGGAGAAGGTCAAGGCGGTCGCCTCGTCGGCGCCGGCCGCTCCGGCCGTCGAGGCCGGCACCGCGTCGTCCCGCCGCCGGGCGCGCAAGAGCGCCCCGGCCGAGCGCGCGGTGGTCGAGGTCGTCGACACCGACACCAGCGTCGAACCGGACGCCGACTACCAGGACACCATGGGGTACGACCTGTCCCGCTACGAGGCGGAGACCGAGGCGGCGCCGGCGGTGTCCGACAGCCTGCAGGGCGAGTCGGCCCGGCTGGCCGCGGCGGACGACCCGGACGCGCTCGCCGACGGCGACACCGACGAGGAGGCCGGTGGCGCGGGGCGTCGCCGCTCCCGCCGCGGTGGCGCTCGTCGGCGGACCCGCCCCTGACGGCCTGACCGGCCCGGTGTTTGACGAGGTCCCTTTCCCGGCAATGTGACGGGGAGGGACCTCGCCGTTCCGGTCACCCCGGGCCGGGAGCGGTCGGCCCCGGTCAGGAGTAGAAGATGCGTCGCCTGCTCGCCGTCACCGTGCTGGGGGCCGTGCTCGCCGTCGGAGCCGCCTGCTCCGCCGACCGGTCGGTCGATGCGGGCCCGACCGGCGCGACCGCCGGGGCTTCCGGCCCGGCCGCCGGGTCCGGAGGCGCTCCCGGCGAATCGACCGGTACGCCGGTGGGTGGCGGTGTCGCGGGCGGCAACCGGCAGGTGTGCGCCGAGGCGCAGCAGGCCGGCGCCGCCGCCGTCCGGGAGTACGTGGCGGAGCTGGGCCGGATGGTCGCGGCCCAGGGTGCGGGGGACACCGCCACCGCCGACGCGGCCCGCACGAGGGCGCGGACGGCGCTGGCCGGCTGGCAGGCCGCGCTGCGGGAGCAGTCGGCGCGGTCGACCGATCCGCAGCTCAAGACGCTGCTCAGTGACCTCGGTACGGAGGTCGCCGCACTCGGCCCGGACGTCGAGTCGATCGACGAGACCGAGCTGGACCGGCTCCAGCAGCGCCTCGACCAGCTCTGCGCCCGCTGACCAGGGCGGGCCGGTTTGGGGTCCGGGCCGGCAATGGCGTACTCTTGCCTGCGGCCCACCTTTGGTGTGCCGAGTTCCCGTGTGCCCGCGCCGCCGTGCACTGCTACCCGGCGAGCCGCCGCGGGGACGACCGCCAGCAGCCTCAACGACAGGGAGTCCGCCTCCGATGTACGCGATCGTCAAGACCGGCGGCAAGCAGTACAAGGTCGCCGAGGGCGACGTGATCGAGGTCGAGAAGCTCACCGGTGCCCCCGGTGACGCGGTGAAGCTCACCGCGGTGCTCCTCGTCGACGGTGACGACCTGGTGACCGACGCGGCGAAGCTTGCCGAGGTCGCGGTGTCCGGCGAGATCGCCGCGCACACCAAGGGCCCGAAGATCCGGATCCACAAGTTCAAGAACAAGACCGGCTACCACAAGCGCCAGGGTCACCGCCAGCCGTTGACCCAGGTCAAGGTGACCGGCATCTCCAGCGGGAAGTAGGTCGTCCTCCAATGGCTCACAAAAAGGGTGCGTCCAGCTCGCGTAACGGTCGTGACTCCGCGGCCCAGCGACTCGGCGTGAAGCGCTTCGGTGGTCAGGTCGTCAGCGCCGGTGAGATCATCATCCGGCAGCGTGGCACCAAGTTCCACCCCGGTGACCTGGTCGGCCGTGGCGGCGACGACACGCTGTTCGCGCTGTCCGCCGGTGCGGTCCTGTTCGGCACCAAGCGCGGTCGCAAGACCGTCAGCATCGTTCCGCAGCAGTAGCTCTCGGGCTTAAGCGGGCCGCGGACCTCCGGGTCCCGGCCCGCTTAGCCTTTTTCACGAAGTGCGAGGTGGACCTCGCTGGAAGGATTGACGCCGTGGCGACGTTCGTTGACCGGGTCGTCCTGCATCTGCAGGCCGGCGATGGTGGGCACGGTTGTGTCTCGATCCACCGCGAGAAGTTCAAGCCCTTCGGCGGGCCGGACGGCGGCAACGGCGGGCACGGCGGCAGCGTGTCGCTGGTGGTCGACCCGCAGGTGACCACGCTGCTCGACTTCCACTTCCACCCGCACGTCAAGGCCGACAACGGCAAGGGCGGCGCCGGGTCGAACCGGGACGGGGCCAACGGCCACAACCTGGTGCTGAAGGTGCCCAACGGCACGGTGGTCCAGACCACCGACGGCACCGTGCTGGCCGACATGGTCGGCGCCGGCACCACCTTCGAGGTGGCCCGGGGCGGGCGCGGCGGGCGCGGCAACGCCTCGCTGGCCAACGCCAAGCGCAAGGCTCCCGGCTTCGCCGAGCTGGGCGAGCCCGGCGACCAGCTGGACATCGTGCTGGAGCTGAAGAGCGTCGCCGACGTGGGCCTGGTGGGCTTCCCGTCGGCCGGTAAGTCGTCGCTGATCTCGGTGATCTCCGCCGCGAAGCCGAAGATCGCCGACTACCCGTTCACCACCCTGGTGCCCAACCTCGGTGTGGTCCGGATGGACAACCACACCTTCACCGTCGCCGACGTGCCGGGCCTGATCCCGGGCGCGGCCACCGGCAAGGGCCTGGGCCTGGAGTTCCTGCGGCACATCGAGCGCTGCGCGGTGCTGGTGCACGTCATCGACTCGGCGACCCTGGAGCCCGGCCGCGACCCGGTCGCCGACATCGACGCCATCGAGGCCGAGCTGAGCCAGTACGGCGGGCTGACCGACCGCCCACGGCTGGTGGCCGTGAACAAGGTCGACGTGCCGGACGGCCGGGACCTCGCCGAGATCGTCCGCCCGGATCTGGAGGAGCGCGGCTACCGCGTGTTCGAGGTCTCCGCGGCCACCCGGGAGGGGCTCAAGGAGCTGACGTACGCGATGGCCGAGCTGGTCGAGGCGGAGCGCAAGGCGGCCCCGCCGGCCGAGCCGACCCGGATCGTGATCCGGCCGATGGCCGTGGACGACGCCGGCTTCACCATCACGACCGAGGCCGACGGCTCGTTCACCGTCCGCGGCGTACGCCCGGAGCGGTGGGTCAAGCAGACCAACTTCGACAACGACGAGGCGGTCGGCTACCTCGCCGACCGGCTGGCCCGGCTCGGCGTGGAGGACAAGCTCGCCAAGGCCGGCGCCCAGCCCGGTGACCTGGTCCGGATCGGTGAGCGCGAGTTCGACTGGCAGCCGACGCTGTACGCGGGTGTGGAGTTCGCGCCCGGCAACCGGGGCACCGACGTCCGCCTGGAGGAGAAGTCGAACCGGGCCTCGGCGGCGGAGCGGCTCGCCGCCCGCAAGGCCCGCCGGGTGCGCTCGGCGGACGAGGTGGGCGCGGACTCGTCCGACGACGACGTCGAGGACATCGAGGACGAGGACGACGCCGAGTAGCCCGTTGCTCTCCGTGATCGGGACGACTGCCGGAAACCTTCGCGAAATCCACCCCGCCTAGCGTGGGGTGATGCTGATCGAGTCGCGGCCCGCCACCGATCCCGAGATCGCCGCCCTGGTCGTCGCCCAGCAGCGTGAGCTGCGCGAGGCCGACGGCGGGCTGGACGGGCAGGTCACCGTCGCCCACGACGACATCCGTTACCTGGCGGTGGTGGTGCACGGCCGGGCGGTCGCCTGCGGCGGGCTCCAGTCGCTCGACGCCGTCACCGGCGAGGTCAAGCGGATGTACGTCCGGCCCGCGTACCGGGGCCGGGGCATCGCCCGCCAACTGCTCGCCGCGTTGGAGGAGTGCGCGTTCCGGCAGGGGCACACGGTGGTCTGCCTGGAGACCGGCACGTACCTGCCGGCGGCCATCGGGCTGTACACCTCGTGCGGCTACGAGCCGGTCCCGGTGTACGGGGAGTACGTCGGCAACCCGTACAGCGTCTGTTTCGCCAAGCGGCTCCCGGTCGCGGCCTGACGGCGACGGGTCGCTCGCCCGCGGTGGCGGTCAGGCGCCGTGAATCGGCAGGTCAAGGCCGGTCGATCGGGGTGTCCAGGCGCCCACCGGTGCCCACCTGGTTGGACAGCAGCAGCCCGAGCGCGAGCATGCCGAAGCCGAGGGCGAGGTGCAGCCAGTTGTCGGCGTCGTTGACCGGCAGGATGTTCGCTCCGGCCTCGGGGTCGACCGCCTCGATCCCCAGGCCGTATAGCCAGAGGGCCAGGTAGATCGCGCCGCCGCCGGCCAGGAAGAGCCGGGCGCCGGCGACGCTGCGGGCCAGCACCAGGCCCACCAGCCCGAACAGCAGGTGCACCGCGTTGTGCAGGATCGACACCTGGAACAGCCCGAGCAGCTTGGCGTCCGAGTGGTGCCCGGCGAAGGTCAGCTCGCCGTAGTCGGTGGTGATGCCGGGGATGTAGCCGAGGATTCCGATCAGCAGGAAGACCCCGGCCACGACCAGCGCGACCACCTGCACCCGGGGTCGGGAGGCAGCAGGTCGGCCACCTCGCGCGTCTCGTGCCATCCCTGCCCCCTTTTCGTGGATCTGCCGGTCCCGCGAACCTCGCTGTCCGGAGCGCCGACGTGACGCAGCCCGACGATCCTCCATTTTGAAGTCGATCCCACCGGCCGCGCAGAGAAATGCACGAACAGGTATGGAAGCCGAAACGCAGGGTAGGTGAGTTGTCAGCGGCCACTGCGTCACGGCCGCATCCCCCCAGCACAACCGCGACGACTTTCCGAGCGGAAGGGAAATCATGACTTACGAAGTGTCACCCACGTCTTCCACGTACGGGCACGAGTCCACCAACGGCGGCGGCGTCCGCGAGCAGGCCCGGCACGTCGGGTCCGAGGCGGCGCACGCCGGTGGCGCGGTCGCCCAGACCGCGAAGGAGCAGGGCACCGAGGTCGGCCGCGAGGCCGCCCGGCAGGCCCGCAACCTCTACGGCGAGGCCCGCACTCAGCTCGCCAGCCAGACCGGTGAGCAGCAGCGCCGGGCCGCCGGCGGACTGCGGTCGATCGCCGACGAGATGCGCACCATGGCCGAGCAGGGTGGCCAGGCCGGCCCGGTGAGCGAGCTGGCCCGCCAGGCCGCCGACCGGGTGCACGGTGTGGCCGGCTGGCTGGAGGAGCGCGAGCCGGGCGACCTGATCAACGAGGTACGCGACTACGCGCGGCGCAACCCGGGCACCTTCCTGGTCGGCGCGGCGGTGCTCGGCGTGCTGGCCGGCCGCCTGACCCGCGGCATCTCCGACTCCGGCGACCACTCCGGCAACGGCTCCGCGGGCTACCGCGGCAACGGGGCGTACGACCCGGAGCAGACCGCGGTGATCCCCACGCCGCCGCCGGCACCCCGCACGGCCGCGGACACCACCCTGGCGGGCGGCTACAGCGACCCCGCGCCCGGCGGCTACAGCGACCCGACCCGTCCGGACGGCTACACCGAGCCGGCCAGCACCGGTCAGCCGCTGCCGCCGGTGACCCAGACCGACCCGCTGCCGGGCGTGCCGTCCAGCGGCAGCCCCCGCCCGTGAGGCGCCGAGTCATCCGAAGGGAGGCGACGGCATGACCATGCCGACGCAGGGGTCCGGCCTGGACTCCGGTTACCACCCCGACGCGGGTGCCCCGCACACCGCGGCGGAGGTGAAGGGCAGCTCGCTCGGTGACCTGATGCGTCAGGTCACCACCGACCTGTCGACGCTGATGCGCCAGGAGGTCGAGCTGGCCAAGGCCGAGATCCGCCAGGAGGGCAAGAAGGCCGGCAAGGCCGCGGGCCTCTTCGGCGGCGCTGGCTTCGGCGGCTACATGGTGGCGTTGTTCGTCTCCATCGCCGTGTGGCAGTTCCTGGACAACGTCATGGACTCCGGCCTGGCCGCGCTGATCGTGGCCGTCATCTGGGCCGTGGTCGCCGCCGTCCTCTACTCGATGGCCAAGAAGAACGCCCAGCACGTACGCGGGCTCAAGCAGACCAACGACAGCGTGCAGCGGATCCCCGACGCGCTCAAGCCCCACCCGGAGGGAGTCACCCGATGAGCACCGATCCCGACCAGATCCGCCGGGAGATCGAAGCCACCCGCAACAGCCTCAGCTCCGATGTGGACGCGCTGGCGTACAAGGTCAGCCCGAGCCGCATCGTCGACGACCGCAAGCAGCGGGCCCGTTCCGCGCTGCAGAATGTGAGGGACAAGGTCATGGGAACCGCGTCTGACCTCGGCCACGGCACCGGACACGCCGCCCACTCGGTGGGTGACCGTGCCTCCTCGGCGGCTTCCAGCGTCAGCGACGCCGCGCACTCGGCGGCCTCCTCGGTCAGCGACGCCGCCCACAGCGCGCCCCGGGTCATCCGGCAGAAGTCGCAGGGCAACCCGCTGGCCGCCGGCCTGATCGCCTTCGGGGTCGGCTGGCTGGCCTCCTCGCTGATCCCGGCCTCCCGCCGGGAGCAGCAGGCCGCCGCTCAGGTCAAGGACAAGGTCAGCGAGCACAGCGGCGCCGTGAAGGAGAAGCTGGGCGAGGTGGCCAGCGAGCTCAAGGACGAGCTGCGCGAGCCGGCCCAGCACGCCGCCGAGTCGGTGAAGTCCACCACCCAGGACGCCGTGCACGCGGTCAAGGACGACGGCCGGTCGGCCGCCCAGGACGTCAAGGACCAGGCCCAGCAGGCCCGCCAGCAGGTCAGTTCCTGAGCCCACCGCAATCGGCGACAGCTCGCGGTCACCCCGGTGGCCGCGAGCAGTCCCATGTACCCCCGCGCCCCCACCCGGGCGCGGTGCATAGGCGGCG
>NZ_JBFAPG010000285.1:0-8362 GCF_040675595.1 Micromonospora sp. NPDC049580 | reverse complement strand
CCGCCGTACCCCAAGGGTCGGGGCACGGCGGTCAGGGGTGGCCAGAAAGGGCCGGGGCGGCGGGTCAGGAGCCGGGGATGTTGCCGCCCTTCGTGGTGGCCGCGAGGTAGTCGCGGTTGAGCCGGCCGATCGTGTTCAGCGGAATGCCCTTCGGGCAGGCCACCGTGCACTCGCCGGCGTTGGTGCAGCCGCCGAAACCGGCCTCGTCGTGCGCGTCGACCATGCCGATCACCCGGGTGTAGCGCTCCGGCTGGCCCTGCGGCAGCAGCGAGAGCTGGGTGAGCTTGGCGGCGGTGAAGAGCATGCCGGAGCCGTTCGGGCAGGCCGCCACGCACGCGCCGCAGCCGATGCAGGCGGCCGACTCGAAGGCGGCGTCCGCGTTGGCCTTGGCGACCGGGGTGGAGTGCGCCTCGGGCGCGCTGCCGGTCGGCGCGGTGATGTAGCCACCGGCAGCGATGATCTTGTCGAAGGCGCCCCGGTTGACCACCAGGTCCTTGATGACCGGGAAGGCGCTGGCCCGCCACGGTTCGATGTCGATCGTCTCGCCGTCGGTGAACTGCCGCATGTGCAGTTGGCAGGCGGTGGTGCCGCGCTGCGGCCCGTGCGCGTCACCGTTGATCATCAGGCCGCACATGCCGCAGATGCCTTCGCGGCAGTCGTGGTCGAACGCCACCGGGTCCTCGCCGTCGAGGATCAGCCGCTCGTTGAGCACGTCGAGCATCTCCAGGAACGACATGTCCGGGGACACGTCGTTGACCGGGTAGGTCACCATCCGACCCTTGTCCTCAGGGCCCTTCTGGCGCCAGATGCGCAGGGTCAGGTTCACTTGTAGCTCCGCTGCGTGGGGTGGACGTATTCGAACTTCAGGTCTTCCTTGTGCAGGACCGAGGGCTCACCGGTGGCGGTGAACTCCCAGGCCGCCACGTACGCGAACCGGTCGTCGTCGCGCTGCGCCTCACCGTCGGGGGTCTGGTGCTCGGCCCGGAAGTGCCCTCCGCAGGACTCCTCGCGGTGCAGGGCATCGATGCACATCAGCTCGGCCAGCTCGAAGAAGTCGGCTACCCGGCCGGCCTTCTCCAGCGACTGGTTCAGCTCCTCGCCCGTGCCGGACACCTTGACCCGCTGCCAGAACGCGTCGCGCAGGTCGCGGATCTCGCCGATCGCCTTGCGCAGCCCGGCCTCGCTGCGCTCCATGCCGCAGTGCTCCCACATGATCTGGCCCAGCTCACGGTGGAAGGAGTCCACGGTCCGGTCCCCGTTGACGGCCAGCAGCCGCTGGATCCGGTCCTCGACGTCGGTACGCGCCTCGACCGCCGCCGGGTGGCTGGCGTCGACCTTCTCCAGCGGGCCCGAGGCCAGGTAGTTGGCGATCGTGGTGGGCAGCACGAAGTAGCCGTCGGCCAGGCCCTGCATCAGCGCCGAGGCGCCGAGGCGGTTCGCGCCGTGGTCGGAGAAGTTCGCCTCGCCGATCACGAACAGGCCCGGGATGCTCGACTGGAGGTCGTAGTCGACCCACAGGCCGCCCATCGTGTAGTGCACGGCGGGGTAGATCCGCATCGGCACCTCGTACGGGTCCTCGCCGGTGATCCGCTCGTACATCTCGAAGAGGTTGCCGTACTTGGCCTCGATGGCCTTGCGGCCCAGCCGGCCGATCGCGTCGGCGAAGTCGAGGTAGACGCCGAGCTTGGTCGGCCCGACGCCCCGACCCTCGTCGCACACGTTCTTCGCGGCGCGGGAGGCGATGTCGCGGGGGACCAGGTTGCCGAAGGAGGGGTAGATCCGCTCCAGGTAGTAGTCCCGCTCGTCCTCCGGAATGTCGCGCGGGTTGCGGTCGTCGCCCTTGGTCTTCGGCACCCAGACCCGGCCGTCGTTGCGCAGCGACTCGCTCATCAGCGTCAGCTTCGACTGGTGGTCGCCGGAGACGGGGATGCAGGTCGGGTGGATCTGCGTGTAGCAGGGGTTGGCGAAGTACGCGCCCTTGCGGTGCGCCCGCCAGGTGGCGGTGACGTTGCAGCCCTTGGCGTTGGTAGAGAGGTAGAAGACGTTGCCGTAGCCGCCGGAGGCGAGCACGACCGCGTCGGCCATCTCGGTGCTGATCTCGCCGGTGACCAGGTCCCGGACGACGATGCCGCGGGCCTTGCCGTCGACGATGACCAGCTCCAGCATCTCGTGCCGGGAGTTCATCTCGACGTTGCCCAGGCCGATCTGCCGCTCCAGAGCCTGGTACGCGCCGAGCAGCAGCTGCTGGCCCGTCTGACCCCGGGCGTAGAAGGTGCGCTGCACCTGGGCGCCACCGAAGGATCGGGTGTCCAGCAGGCCGCCGTACTCGCGGGCGAACGGCACGCCCTGGGCGACGCACTGGTCGATGATGTTGACCGACACCTCGGCCAGGCGGTGCACGTTCGACTCCCGGGAGCGGAAGTCGCCGCCCTTGACGGTGTCGTAGAACAGCCGGTGCACCGAGTCGCCGTCGTTGCGGTAGTTCTTCGCGGCGTTGATGCCGCCCTGCGCGGCGATCGAGTGCGCCCGGCGCGGGCTGTCCTGGTAGCAGTAGGACTTGACGTGGTAGCCCTGCTCGGCCAGCGTCGCCGCGGCCGAACCGCCGGCCAGGCCGGTGCCGACCACGATCACGGTCATCTTGCGGCGGTTGGCCGGGTTGACCAGCTTGGCCTCGAAGCGCCGGGTCTCCCAGCGCTTCTCGATCGGGCCGGCGGGAGCCTTCGTGTCGGCGATCGGGTCGCCCTCGGTGAAGAGTTCCATGTCAGGACACCAATCCGGTGAGAACGGCGAACGGGACCACCAGGTATCCGGCGCAGAGCACCACGGCGAAGACGAGCGCGGCGTTGCGCGCCCGACGCTCGCCCCGGGGCGTCTGCTGGCCGAGGCTGCGGAACGCGCTGAACGCGCCGTGGCGCAGGTGGAAGCCGAGCGTGACGATCGCCAGGGTGTAGAAGAGCGTGACGTACCAGCGCTCCGGCGCGAAGTCGGCGACGACGTTGCCGTAGGGCTTGCCCTCGTTGCCGACCGGGTTGAGCGTGCCGGTGGTCAGGTCCAGGAGGTGGTAGATCACGAACAGCAGGATGATCACGCCACCCCAGCGCATGGTGCGGGCCGCGTAGCTGCCCCGGACCTTCTTGCGGTGGGCGTACTTCACCGGTCGGGCGGCGCGGGCGCGCAACGCCAGCACGGTGGCGGCCCAGATGTGGGCGACGACGGCCACCACGAGGACGGTGCGCAGGATCCACAGGAACCAGACACCGGGCAGCAGCGGCTTGCCGATGTCGCGCAGCCAGTGCGCGTAGTGGTCGAACGAGGTCTCCCCCGTGAACACCTTCAGGTTCCCGAGCATGTGCGCGATCAGGAACAGCACCAGCAGGATGCCCGTCACCGCCATGACGGCCTTGAGGCCGACGTTCGAGCGAATGGGCGACCGAGTTTTCGTCATTACCACGGGACCGACGCTAGGAGCACTTCGATCAGTCGTCCAATGCATCAAACTCGTAGCATTAATAGCTTTAGGCTATGTTGATGCAGCTCCATCAGCTCCGGTACTTCGTTGCGGTGGCCGAAGTACGACATTTCACCCAAGCCGCCGACATCGTCGGCATCACTCAGCCTTCTCTCAGTAAGCAAATTCACGCCCTGGAGACCGACCTCGGAGCGCCGCTGTTCGAGCGGGTAAGGGGCAACATCGCCCTCACCGCGGCCGGCGAGGTGCTCCTGCCGTTGGCGACCCGGATCCTCGCCGACGTGGAGACCGCGACCCGGGAGGTGCAGGAGTTGGTCGGGCTCCGGCGGGGTCGCGTCCGGCTCGGCGCGACCCCGAGCCTCGCCACCTCGCTCGCCCCGCCGGTGCTGCGCCGGTTCCGCGACGCGCATCCCACCGTCGACCTGCGCGTCGAGGAGGGCGGCTCGCAGGATCTCGTCCGGAACCTGCTCCGCGGTGACCTCGACCTGGCCCTGATCATCATGCCGGCCCAGGGCGCGGACCCGGGCCTGCGGGTCGACCCGATCCTGCGGGAGAGCCTGGTGGTGGCCTCGGTGGGGGAGGTGCCCACCGCGTCGCCGACCGGCGAGCTGCGCATCACCGACCTGCGCGACCAGCCGATGGTGATGTTCCGAGAGGGCTACGACCTGCGCGACGCAACCATCCAGGCGTGCCGCGAGGCGGGCTTCGAACCGAGCTTCGCGGTGGACGGCGGTGAGATGGACGCGGTGCTCAGCTTCGTCGAGGCGGGGCTGGGCATCGCGCTCGTGCCGGGCATCGTGCTGGCCCGCAGGCCGGGCGTGCGGATCACGCCCCTCGCTCCGCCCGGGGTGCGGCGGACCATCGCGGTGGCCCGCCGCCGCGACATCGTGCCGACCCACGCGGGTCGGGAACTGCGGCGGATCCTGCTCGACTACATCCAGTCGGCGATCGACCGGGGCGAGCTGCCGCCCGGCGTGGAACCACTGTGAAGCCCTCAGGCCCGGCCGGCCGCCGTCGCGTCCGGCCGGTCCGTCGGTCTCAGCGGCCCTCGGCGTCGTCCATCGCCCGGTAGATCCGCTGTTCGGAGACGGGGTACGGGGTGCCCAGCGCCTGGGCGAAGACGTTCACCCGCAACTCCTCGATCATCCAGCGGATCTGCCGGACGGCCGCCTCCTGCCGGCGTGCCGGCGGCAGGGCGGCGAGCAGGTCGTCGTACTCCTTCTGCACCGCCGCGATCCGGTCCTGCTGCTGCCGGTCCCGCTGGGGGTTGCCGCCCAGGCGGTCCAGCCGGCGCTCGATGGCGGTCAGGTAGCGCAGCAGGTCGGGCAGGCGGGCGTACCCGGTCTCGGTGATGAAACCGGCGTGCACCAGCCCGGCGAGCTGCTTGCGGATGTCGGCGAGCGCGGCCACCACGGCGAGGTTGCGGGTGGCGCCGAGTCGCTGCTCGACGGCGTACGCGGCGGCGAGGACCCGGCGGACCCGGTCCATCACCTCGACGACAGTGTCGACCAGGTCGGCGCGAACCTTCTCGCGCAGCGCCGCGAACCCCTCGGCGTCCCACGCCGGGCCACCGGCGTCCTCGATCAGCCGGTCGATGGCCGCGCCCGCGGCGTCCTCGATCAACTCCTGCACGCCGCCGTGCGGGTTGCGACTCAGCGCCAGCTTCGCCTCGTTGCTGAGTCGGCCCTGAAGGAACCGGGCCGGGGACGGCACGGTGAGCCGCAGCAGCCGGCGGGTACCCGCCCAGTGCGCCGCCTCCGCCTCGGCGGGGGAGTCGAACACCTTCACCCCGACCGTGGCGCCCTCGTCGACAAGCGCCGGGTACGCGGTCACCGCGTAGCCGGCGCGCACCTGCTCGATGGTGCGCGGAAGATCGTCGATACTCCACTCGCGCAGCCCCGTCCGGGCGACCTCCGGCGCGGCGGCCGCCACCACCTGGCGTACCTCCTGGCGCAGTTGGCGTTGCAGGGCCGGCAGGTCCTTGCCCTCGGCGACCGGCTTCTCGTCGGCGTCGAGCACCCGGAAGGTGACCCGCAGGTGTGCCGGCAGCTTGCCCGGCTCCCAGGCGTCGCGGGGCACGGTGACGCCGGTCATCCGCCGCAGTTGGCGGGTGAGCGCGTCCAGCAACGGCTCCTCGCCGGGTGTGATCGCGGCGAGCGCGGCCCGCGCGTAGTCCGGCACCGGCACGAAGTTGCGGCGGATCGCCTTGGGCAGCGAGCGGATCAGCGCGATCACCGTCTCCTCGCGCAGCCCCGGCACCTGCCAGTCGAACGTCTCTGCCGGCACCTGGTTGAGCAGCGGCAGCGGGATGTCCACGGTGACGCCGTCGGTCGGCGTGCCCGGCTCGAAGCGGTAGGTCAGCGGCAGACTCACCCCGTCGGCCTGCCACTCGTCGGGGTAGTCGCTCTCGTCCACCCCGGCCCGGCCGTCGTTGATGAGCAGTTCGCGGGTGAAGGTGAGCAGGTCGGGCTGGTCCCGGCGGGTGTTCTTCCACCAGCTGTCGAAGTGCCGGCCGGAGGACACGTCGGCCGGAATCCGCTGGTCGTAGAAGCCGAAGATGGTTTCGTCGTCGACCAGGATGTCCCGGCGTCGCGCCCGGCTCTCCAGCTCCTCGATCTCGGCGAGCAGGCGCTTGTTGTCCGCCCAGAACCGGTGGTGGGTCTGCCAGTCGCCCTCGACGAGGGCGTGCCGGATGAACAGCTCCCGACTCAGCGCCGGGTCGATCCGCCCGAAGTTGACCTTGCGGGAGGTGACCAGGGGAATGCCGTACAGGGTGACCTTCTCGTAGGCCATCACCGCGGCCTGCTTCTTCTCCCAGTGCGGCTCGCTGTAGCTGCGCTTGACCAGGTGCTGCGCGAGCGGCTCGACCCACTCCGGCTCGATCCGGCCGGCGATGCGGCCCCAGAGCCGGGAGGTCTCCACCAGCTCGGCGGCCATCACCCAGCGCGGCGGCTTCTTGAACAACGCCGACCCGGGGAAGAGCGCGAACTTCGCGCCCCGCGCCCCCAGGTACTCGTGCTTCTGGGCGTCCTTCAGCCCGATGTGCGACAGCAGACCCGGCAGCAGCGACTGGTGCACCTTCGGGGTGTCGATCTCCTCCGGCAGGTCCGCGCCACCGCGCCGGCCCCGGCCGGCGTCCGCCTCGTCCGAGGTGTCGCGCGCCGGCCGCCCACCCCGCCGGTCGCTCTCCGCCGGGGTACGCAGCACCTGGCGCAACTGGCTGACGATGTCCTGCCACTCGCGGATCCGCAGGTAGTTCAGGTACTCCGCCTTGCACATCCGGCGGAACGCGCTGGACGACAGCTCCCGCTGCTGCTCGCGCAGGTAGCGCCACAGGTTGAGGTACGCGACGAAGTCCGACTCCTTGTCGGCGAACCGGGCGTGCGCCTGGTCGGCCTGGGCCTGCTTCTCCGCCGGCCGTTCGCGCGGGTCCTGGATGGAGAGCGCGGCGGCGATCACCAGCACCTCGGTGGCGCAACCGTTGCGTTCGCCCTCGACCACCATCCGGGCCAGGCGGGGGTCGACCGGTAGCTGGGCCAGCCGCCGGCCCAGCGCGGTGAGCCGCTTCGCCGGGTCGGCCTCGGTCGGGTCCAGCGCGCCCAGCTCGTGCAGCAGGTTGACGCCGTCGGTGATGTTGCGCTTGTCCGGCGGGTCGATGAACGGGAACGCCGCCAGGTCGCCGAGCCCGATCGCGGTCATCTGGAGGATGACCGACGCCAGGTTGGTGCGCAGGATCTCCGGGTCGGTGAACTCGGGGCGGGACAGGAAGTCCTGCTCGTCGTAGAGGCGGATGCAGATGCCGTCGGACGTCCGCCCGCAGCGGCCCTTGCGCTGGTTGGCCGACGCCTGGGAGACCGGCTCGATCGGCAGCCGCTGCACCTTGAGCCGACTGGAGTAGCGGGAGATGCGGGCGGTGCCCGGGTCGACCACGTACTTGATCCCGGGCACGGTCAGCGAGGTCTCCGCGACGTTGGTGGCGAGCACCACCCGGCGCGAGCTGTGCGCGGCGAAGACCCGGTGCTGCTCGGCGCTGGACAGCCGGGCGTACAGCGGCAGGATCTCGGTGCCGAGCAGGGAGCGCTTCTTCTGTACCAGCTTGCCCAGCGCGTCGGCGGTGTCGCGGATCTCCCGCTCGCCGCTGAGGAAGACCAGGATGTCGCCGGGGCCCTCGGCGGCCAGCTCCTCGACGGCGTCGCCGATCGCCTGGATCTGGTCGCGGACGTTCTCCTCGTCGCCGTCGCCCTCCTCCTCGCCGTCGGCGACCTCGACCAGCGGCCGGTAGCGCACCTCCACCGGGTAGGTGCGCCCGGAGACCTCGACCACCGGCGCGGGCACGCCCTGCGGCTCGTCGGCCGTGGGCGGGCCGGCGAAGTGCCGGGCGAAGCGGTCGGTCTCGATGGTCGCCGAGGTGATGATCACCTTGAGGTCGGGACGCCGGGGCAGCAGCTCCCGCAGGTACCCGAGGATGAAGTCGATGTTGAGGCTGCGCTCGTGCGCCTCGTCGATGATCAACGTGTCGTACTGGCGCAGCATCCGGTCGGTCTGCAACTCGGCCAGCAGGATGCCGTCGGTCATCAGCTTCACCAGGCTGCGCTCGCTGACCTGGTCGGTGAAGCGCACCTTGTAGCCGACCACGTCGCCCAGCTCAGTGCCCAGCTCGTCGGCGATGCGGTCGGCCACCGTCCGGGCGGCCAACCGGCGGGGCTGGGTGTGCCCGATCAGGCCGTGCACGCCGCGCCCCAGCTCCAGGCAGATCTTGGGGATCTGGGTCGTCTTGCCGGAGCCGGTCTCGCCGGCCACGATCACCACCTGGTGATCACGGATGGCGGCGGTGCCGGTGATCACGTACCCGGCCGGGTTGCCGGTCAGCGAGCGCAAGGACGACATCGCCGC
>NZ_JBFAPG010000284.1:0-8366 GCF_040675595.1 Micromonospora sp. NPDC049580 | reverse complement strand
CAGGCCCAGCCCGACGACGGCCAGGACCAGGCCCACCCGGGCCGGCGCGAGGTAGCCGAGCCCGGCGGCGATGGCGACGCTGCCCAGGGCCGCGCCCAGGCTGTTGGCGATGTTCATGGCGGACTGGTTGAGCGCCGCGCCCATCAGTTGGGCGCCGGGGGCGACCGTGATCAGGCGTGCCTGCAGGACCGGACCGAGGTAGAGGCTCGTCGCGCCGACCAGGAACGCGCCCACGAACAGGCCCACGCGGTTCGACGCGACGAGGCTGAACACACCGATGCTGACGATCATGGCGACGAAGCCGATCATCATGCTGCGGCGGAGGTCCCGGTCGGCGAGCCAGCCGCCCAGGGCGTTGCCGACGGTCATGCCGAGACCCACCGCGACCAGCGCCCACGGCACGGTCGCGGCGGAGAGGCCGGCGACGTCGGTGGTGACCGGCGCGATGTAGGAGTCGACCGCGAAGAACCCGGCGAAGCCGATCGCCCCGGTGGCCGCGACCAGCCAGACCTGCGGGGTCCGCAGGGAGCGCAGTTCGGCGGCCGGCGAACCGTCCGCCGCCGCGGCGACCTCCGGGACGACCGCCAGCACCGCCAGCAGCGTGAGCAGGAAAACCCCGGCGATCACCAGGTACGCCGCACGCCAGCCGACCGCCTGCCCGAGCCGGGTGATCAGCGGTACGCCCACCACGTTGCTCACGGTCAGCCCACCGAGCACGGTGGCGAAGCCCCGGGCCTCGTTGCCGGGGCCCATCAGGGTCGCCGCGAGCAGGCCAGCTGCGCCGAAGTACGCGCCGTGCGGCAGCGCGGCGACGAACCGCGCCACCAGCACCAGTTCGAACGTCGGGGCCGTGGCGGACGCGATCGTGCCGACGGCGAAGAGGACGAGCAGCCCGAGGACGAGCTTGCGGCGCGGCAGGCGCGCGCTGAGCGCGGCGATCAGCGGGGCGCCCACGACCACGCCCAGCGCGTACGCGGTGATCATCCACCCGGCCTGGGCGACCGCGTTCGACGACGATCGGGCGTACTCCTGCGGGAGCAGGCCGCGTGCCATCTCGGGTAGCAGACCCATCGCCACGAACTCCGTCAGTCCGACCGCGACGCCGCCCAGGGCCAGGGCCGCCAACGCCGCCAGGCGCTGATTTCTGCTCAGTCCGTTCACCGAGCGAATTTAGCAACAGCGTTGCGTAATAGGCTGGTGAGATGACGCGCACCACAGCCGACGTGACGTTCCTGCGCGGATACAACCAGGCGCTCGTCATGGCCGTGGGGCGCACCGCGCGGACGTTCGAGCGGTCGACGGTCGTCGACGCCACCGGGCTGACGCCGCAGGCGGTCTCCAAGGTCATCGCCCGCCTGACCGCCGACGGGCTGATCCGTTCCGCCGGCGTCCGCCGCCCCGGCATCGGCAAGCCGGCGGTCGTCTACGAGCTGGTCCCCGACAGCCGGTACGCGATCGGCGCGCACGTCGCCCGACGCACACTGCGACTGGTCCTGGTCGACCTGGCCGGCACCGTGCACCACTCCACGGTCAGCCCTCTGCCCGGCGACTTCACCCCCGAGCAGCTCCTCGACGTCCTGCGGGTCGGCATCGACGCGATCACCGCCGGCACCGAGCTGCGGAGCCGGCTGACCGGCGTGGGCATCGGCATGATCGGCCCACTCGACCACGCGCACGGGCTGGTCCGCGACGCGCACGGACTGCGGCACTGGCACGACGTACCGCTGCGTGAGCTGGCCGAGGCGCACCTGGGCCTGCCGGTGCACCTCGACAAGGACGTGACCGCCGGGATCACCGCCGAGGCGTGGCGGCACGGCGCGACGTTCGGCGACGCGGCGCTCATCATGGTCGAATCCGGCATCGGCGCTGGCTTCCGGCTGGGCGGCGCCGCCCACCGGGGCGCGCACACCAACGCCGGCGAGTTCGGGCACACTGTCGTCGACCTGGACGGGCCCCGCTGCGTCTGCGGACGCCACGGCTGCCTGGAGGTCGTGCACCTGCGCGCCACCGAGGCGGGAGACGTCCCCCGCGCGGCCCGCGTCCTCGCCGTCGGCGTCGTCAACCTGCTCCAGACCCTCGACCTCGCCCACGTGGTGCTGGCCGGCGCGGATCTGCTGCGCCACGCGGAGGTCTACCGCGCCGCGGTCGAGCGGGCCGTCCGCACGGACGTGCCGCGCGCGGACTGGTTGACGCCGACGGTGACCCTGTCCAGCCTGGGCGCGGACGTCATCGCCGCCGGCGCCGCCATGCAGGTGCTCGACCAGCGCTACGGCATCCCCGACCTCGCTCCCGGCGCCCCGCCCACGATCGTGCGACAGTCCGTCGTCGGGGCGCGCTGAGCGGCCCCCAGGGGAGCACGGGGGCGATCACCGCAGGGCGGCGTCCGCATAGGCGCAGCCGCTGGCCGGGCTCTCGCTGGAGCTGATCACCGCGTCGAGTCGGTCCCGGACCTGGACGAGTTGGTCGATCTGTCGGGTGAGGCGGTCGCGTTCGGCGTTCAGCAGGGCACGGGACTGCGGGGTGTTGACCTTCGCGTCGACGCAGGGCAGCAGATCCAGGATCGTCCTGCTGGACAGACCCGCGGCGTAGAGCGTCTGGATGAGCTGGACGCGGTCGAGCGCCTTCTCGTCGTAGTGGCGCTGGCCGCCGCCGCTGCGTTCGGGGATCAGCAGCGACTGCTCCTCGTAGTAGCGCAGGGCGCGCACCGACACACCCGTGCTGGCGGCCAGTTCTCCGATCCGCACGACCCCTCCCCCACGGCGGTGACAGCCGCCACACAACCTTGTCTCTCACGTCCACGTCAGGTTTTAGCGTAGGTCGCGTACGAATCCTCGTCCAACCCAAGCAGAGGGCATCATGCGGATCTCAGGCTCGATCGCGCTGGTCACCGGCGCCAACCGTGGCATCGGCCGGCACTTCACCCGGCAACTCCTCGAACGCGGCGCGACGAAGGTGTACGCCACGGCCCGCGACCCCGAACAGATCGACATCCCCGGCGTCGAGAGGCTCCGCCTGGACATCACCGACCCGCAGGCGGTGCGGGACGCCGCAGCGGTCGCCTCCGACGTGACCCTGCTCGTCAACAACGCCGGAATCACCACGCGGACCAACCTCGTCACCGGCGACCTGCGCATGGTCCGATCCGAGATGGACACGCACTTCTACGGCACCCTCGACATGGTGCGCGCGTTCGCCCCGGTCCTGGGTGCCAACGGCGGCGGCGCCATCCTCAACGTCCTGTCGGCGTTGTCGTGGTTCTCCTACGACGGGGCGAACGCCTACAGCGCCGCCAAGGCGGCCGAGTGGAGCCTGACCAACGGCGTCCGGCTCGAACTGGCCGCGCAGGGCACGCTGGTGACCGGGATGCACCTGGGCGCCGCCGACACCGACATGATGGCCGACTACGACGGCGACAAGATGGACCCCGCCGACGTCGTCTACGCCGCCCTCGACGGCATCGAGGCCGGCCGACTCGAGGTCCTCGCCGACGAGTGGAGCGCCCACGTGAAGGCATCCCTCGCCGGCGATCCGAGCGCGTTCTACGGCACGGCCGCAGCCGGCTGACGCGCCACGACGACAGCGGTCGGCCACCCCGAGGTGACCGGCCGCCGTCGCGTGCAGCGGTCAGAGCCGGGCAGCACCGTCGCGCCGTCGGCGGCGTCACATGCCGGTCGGCTCGGGAGCGTCGCGCGGCGGGTGCGCCAGGACGAACCGCTGCACGGCCGCGCCGCTGACCGCGGCGCAGAACTGCCGGTACCCGGCCTGCGCTCCCCAGTGCGACAGGGCCAGCGGCCGGCCGGCCGGGAACGCCCCGTAGTCGAGGTCCCACGGCGCGACCACGAACCTGCCGCCGTAGCGGTCGTCGCCGAACGTCCGGGCCAGCGCCCGCAGTGCCTCGATCTGGTCGGGGGCGAGCGGTTCGACATACCACAGCACGGTGTAGCCGTGTTCCAGGTTGTGGACCAGCGTCTCGATCGGCGGGCGGTCACGGGTGACATAGAACCGGCGCACGGTCGGGGCGGGCACCACGAAGTGCGGCCCGGACGACGGTGGGACCAGGTCGTACCGGACGCGGGTGACGTACGGCTCGGCGGTCCCCGGGCCGACGTGGAGGCCGGCGCCACTGATCCGGTCGGTCAGCTCCGGATCGCAGCCGGCCCGGTCGGCGTCGACCCCGATCGCGGCGGCCGGTCGGTGGGTGGCCGGGTCGGCGTACGCGCGCAGGAACGGGGTGGCCGCCACCACGAGCAGGACGGCGCCGAGCGCGGTGGCCGCCGCGGCGATTCTCGGCCCGTACCCGGAGCGTGCCTCAGCCACGGCCCGCTCCCTGCGCCAGCAGGTGGGCGGCGGTCCACTCCAGCACCGCCTCCACCGGTGGCATCCCCCGGCCCGCGAGGGTGCCGGTGCTCAGCGCGAGCACGGGAACGGGCGGCACCACGCCGTACCCGTCGGCGCGCAACCGCGCCACGTTGCGCTGCACGGCGGGGCGCTGCCACATCGCCGCGTTCATCGACGGCACCAGCACGACCGGAGCGGCGGCGGCCAGCACGCAGGTGGCGACCAGGGTGTCGGCGATTCCCAGGGCCGCCTTGGCCAGGGTGTTGGCGGTGGCGGGCATGACGAGCACCAGATCGGCCCACCCGGTCAGGGTCAGGTGCGCGACGTCGGTCGTCGCCTCCTCGTCGGTCAGCGCCGGGCGTCCGGTCAGGAGGGCGAACGAAGCAGCCGGGACGAAGCGGGCAGCGGCGGGAGTGAGCACGACCCGCACGTCGAGTCCCAACGCGTGGCGCATCACCATGATCGACTGAGGCAGCGTCAGCACGTCCGCGGATCCGCAGGCGGCGACGAGGATCCGCCGCGCCGGGAACGGCCCCGGGTCGTCGGCGGAGACGACCGGGCGCTGCGGCGCCTCGGTCACGGTACGGGTATCCATGCGTCGCCTCCTGCGTGGGCGGGTTCGTCGTCGGTCAACTGGCAGCGGACCAGGTCGGCGTACACGCCCCCGGCACGCAGCAGCTCGTCGTGCCGTCCGCGCTCCACGAGCCGGCCACCGGCGACGACGAGAATCTGGTCGGCGTTACGGACGGTGCTCAGCCGGTGGGCCACCACGATCCGGGTGCAGCGCATCGCCGAGATCGCCTCGTCGACGCGCCGCTCGGTGGCCACGTCGAGGTGGCTGGTCGCCTCGTCCAGCAGGAGCACGGCGGGCTGCCCCGCCAGGGCCCGCGCGATGGACAGCCGCTGCCGCTGCCCACCGGAGAGCGCCTGGCCCCGCTCGGCGACCTGGGTGTCGTAGCCCATCGGCATCGCCGCGATGTCCTCGTCGATCGCGGCGGCCTCGGCGGCCGCCCGGATCGCCGGCATGCCGGCACCCGGATGCACCAGGCTGATGTTGCGCCGGATGGAGTCGCGGAACAGGTAGCTCTCCTGCAACACCACCCCGAACTGGCGGCGCAGAGCGGTCGGGTCGATGCGCGACAGGGGCACCCCGTCGAACAGGATCTCCCCGCCGGTGGGCCGGTAGAGGCCGGTCAGCAGCATGGCCAGGGTGCTCTTGCCACTGCCCGACGGCCCCACCACGGCGACCTTCTCCCCCGGTGCGACGTCGAAGGAGATCTCCCGCAGCACCGGCGCCGCGCCACCGTCGTAGCGGAAGCTCAGGTCGCGGACGCTGATCCGGCCGGTGAGGCGGGGCGCGGGCAGGTCGGGGTCCCCGGCGGGCTCCGGCTGGGCGGCGAAGACGTCCCGCAGGCGTTGCAGGTGCGACACGACCGACTGGAGCACCTGCGCGCTGCTCACCAGCGAGGCCAACGGGATGAGCGCGGACAGCGCCAACGCCTGCAGGCCCAGGGTCGCACCGAGGCCGGCGCCCTCGAAGAGCCGACCGGTGCCGAGCCACAGCAGCGCCAGCGGCCCGGCGAGTTGGACGCTCGCGGTGATGTTGGCGACCGTGGCCGAGAGCCGGTTCTGGGCGATGTCGGCGTCCAGCGCGGTGGTGTAGCGGCGCAGCCAACCGTCGTACACCTGCCGCTCGGCGCCCATCGACTTGACCGTCGCGATGCCCGACAGCGCCTCCATCAACGCGCTCTCCGCGTCGGCCTGCACGGTGAGGTGCCGCTGGCTCAGCCGCAGCAGTCGGCCGTTGACCAGCGCGACGGCCGCCACCTGGACGACACCGATCGCGGCGGCGAGCCCGGCGAAGGTGAGGTCCCTGGCCACCAGCACCCCGAAGTACGCGATCACCAGCACACCGTCGATGACCGCCGTCAGGACCTGGGTGGTGACCAGTTCGCGCAGCAGGATGCTGCTGGACAGCCGCTGCATCAGGTCGCCGCTGGCCCGCTGCTGGAAGAACGCGTACGGCAGCCGCAGCAGGTGCCCGAACAGCCGGGTCATCAGCGCGGCGTCCACCCTGGCCTGCAACGTGACCAGGAGCCGGGAGCGCAGGTAGGCCACGCCGAACTGGGTGAGCACCAGCGCCCCGATGCCCAACGCCAGGTACGGCATGAGGCCGGTCTCCCGGGCCGGCATGATCTGGTCGAAGGCAACCGTCGTGGCCAGGGGCAGGGCCAGTCCCAGGGTCTGGAGCACCAGGGAGACGCCGAACGCCGCGCCCAGCCGGGGCAGGAAGGGCCGCAGCAGCGGGTGCGCGCGCCGCCAGCGGGCCACCGGACCGGGCCGGGAGACGGCTGGCTCGGGCACGGCCGCGGGGTCGGGGGTGAAGGTCAGCACCGTGCCGCTGAAGCCGGCGGCGAACTCGGCGGCGCTGAGCAGCCGACGCCCGAGCGCCGGGTCGACGAGCCGAACACCCCGCACGCCGACGTGCTCCACCACGACGAAGTGGGCGTCCTCCCAGTGGGCGACGGCCGGCAGGGGCAGCTCCCCGACCTGGGCGGCGTCGGCGCGGAACGCGCGGCCCCGCAACCCGAACCGGGAGGACGCGGTCAGCAGCGCCCGCGCGGTGACGCCGTCGCGGCCGACGTCGAGCTTGTCGCGCACCCGCGCCAGCGAGGCGCGTACGCCGTGCCGGCGGGCGACCATGGCCAGACACGCGGCTCCGCAGTCGGTGTCGGTCATCTGCATCACCAGCGGCACCCGCTGCCGGCGCCACCACGCCGGGATGCTGGTCAGGCGGCCCACTGTCGCCTCCGAACGCCGAGCGCGCCGGTGCGCGCGTCCGCCGGTGGCGCCAGCAGGAGAACCGACGGCACCCGTTCGGGTGCGGCGAGCCGCAGCAGGGCGAGCCCGATCCCCGACAGGCCGGTCATCAGCTCCGGCGTGGCGAGCGCTGTCGGGTTGGCGCAGCGCCAGCCACCGCTGAGGCCGTCGCGCAGGACCGCCGCCGCGGGCGCCGCCGCCTGCTGGGGGGCGGCCGTCAGCAGCAGGTCGAGGTTGCCGAGGTCGCCGTGGCACAGCGCGTGGTTACGACCGAAGCCGGTGGCGAGCGTCGTCCGGACGGCCGTGCCGATCTCCGCGTCCAGCGCCTCGTCGGGGCCGAGGGCGTCGCGCAGCAGCAGCCGCGACAGCCCCACCCCGGGGGCGCCGTGGCACCAGGTCACCGTGCTCTGCCCCGGCCGGCGCAGGTCAGCCCAGTTCGCCAGCTCGGGGCGAAACAGGCTGCGGTCGTACGCGAGCACGCGGGCCGCCGCGTCGGTGTAGGCGGGATCGCCGGTCACCTGCCCGGCGCGGGCCAGCGCGGCGGCGATGCCGGCGGAGCCGTGCGACAGCCCGCCGAGGAGGTCGCCGGCGGCCCCACGGGCCGGGTGCGGGTAGTGCTCGGCGGCGGCGCGAAGTCGTCCGGCGGCCGCTCGCAGGGCGGGCTCGACCCGGTCGGGGTCCAGACCCGCGCCGGAGACGGCGAGGACGGCGCCGGCGTACCCGTCGACCAGGTCGAGGGCCTGCTCGCCGGCGGCCAGCCCGACGATCCGCGCCAACGCCACGTCGACCACCGGCGCGTACCGGTCGGTCCGCCACAGCGCCCCGAGGTGCCCGAAGGTGTAGAGCAGGCCCGACCAGCCGGTGAACGCGCCGATCCGGTCACCGGGAATCCGCTGGTCGAGGACGCGGGCCGCCAGCCCGGCAGCCGCCCGGCCGGCGAGGTCGGTGAATCGCCGTTCACCGGTGAGTCGGCCGGCGTGGGCCAGGAACAGCGCCACGCCCGCGATGCCGTCGTAGAGGTGCGGGCCGAGCGGCGTCGGCGCCCACCGGCCCGGGTCGGCGGCCGAGGGCGTGAGGCCGAACCAGGTCGGCTCGGCACCGGGGCAGGCGAGACCGGCCACCACGTCCGCCACCTCGGCCGCGGGGGGCCGGGGGGGCGGCGGGGGGGGGGGGGGCGCCCGGGGCCCGAGCCCCCCCCCCCCCCCCCC
>NZ_JBFAPG010000283.1:0-8367 GCF_040675595.1 Micromonospora sp. NPDC049580 | reverse complement strand
GGGTGAGCACCGGAGCGGGCTTCTCCGGCTCCTCGCCGCCCGGCTGCGGCTCGTCGATCCAGCGCACGATGTTGCCGTCCGAGTACGTCTGCAGGGTCTTGAAGACCATGGACTCGACCTTCGGCAGCGGGCCCATGGAGACGCCGAACTCCTGGAACTGGCCCGGCTTGACCGCCGCGTCACCGGTCGCCGTCCAGGTGATCTTGGAGACCGCCTCGGTGAGCTGGCTGCCGTGCACGTCGATCGGCGGGTCCACCTTGCGCTTCTCCGTCGCCACCGTCCAGCCGGGCACCGGGATGGTCGACACCGAGCCGATCGGCGCGTTCTCCGGCAGCACGACCTCCAGCTTGGTGGTCGACGCGGTGTCGCTCTCGTTGGGCACCCGGAACGCCACCCGGGCGTAGCCGCCCTGGGTCGCCTCCTTCGGGTTCACCGTCACGTGGGCGGACGCCGGCCCGGCGAAGCCGAGCACGGCGGTGGCGACGGCGGTGAACGCCAGGGCGGCAGCGGCGGTTGCGGTACGCCGGAAACGGGTCATGGGCTTGGGGAACCTCTCTAACGGATGGGCACGGTGGCGGTCACCGTGGCCTGGTCGATGTCGGACGTGCGAACGGTGATCTTCAACTGCCAGTCGCCGGCGGCCGGCAGGCTGATGTCGCCGTAGGAGTGGTTGTCGGTCAGCGGCAGCAGCGGCAGCTCGATCGGCTCGATCCCGGCCGAGGGCAGCGCGGCGGTCGCCCGCCACTCCGCCACCGGCTGCGGCTGGTTGTCCTTGGTGTACGCGTACAGGTGCACCGAGTTGTTGCCCCGCTCGGCCGGGTCCAGCTCGACCTGGAGTGTGAACAGCGAGCTGGTCAGGGTGGTGGAGAAGAGCCCGGCCTGGGTGCCGGACGGCCCGGCCACGGCGGTGCGGGCGGGCGTGGTCTGCACAAGCGTCGCCGACAGCCCCAGCACCACCACTGTGACGGCCAACTCGACCAGGACCGCCCGGCGCACCGGCGCCGGTCGCTGGGCCGCCGTGCGTCGACGGACCAACTGCCGGGAGTACGCGGCCACGGCGATCACGATCGCGAACAGCCCGATCTTGGCGAGCAGCAGCCGCCCGTACGTGGTGTTGAACAGGGCGTCCGGGGTGGCCACCTCGATCAGCGCCTGGACGGTGCCGGCCAGCAGCAGGGCCGACACGGCGAGCGCCGCCCAGCGTGACCAGATCGGCAGGATCGCGCCCAACTCCCGCTCGTCGGCCTGGCGCAGCAGGAAGACGGCGAGCATCAGCAGGCCGCCCAGCCAGACCGCCATGCTGCCCAGGTGCACCGCGTCGACCACCACGGAGACCGCCGGCGCCGGGGAGGCCGCCGGGTGCCCGGCCAGCGGCCAGGTCAACAGGGCCGCCCCGCCGAGCACGGCCAGGATGATCGCGTCGGCCCGGCCGGCCGGGCGGGCCAGCAGCGGGCGCAGCAGGAACGCCGAGGCCGCCAACAGGCCGAGCCGGACCAGGTGGGCGGCACCGAAGGCACTGCCGAACACGCTGCCGAACCCCTCGCCGGTCACCTCGAAGAGGCCACCACCGGCGGTGTAGGGCACCTGCAACCACAGGTCGGCGAGGGTGGCCACGGCCACCAGCGAGAGACCCACCCAGGCCAGCCGGGTGGGACCCCGCCGGGAGAGCCGGCGCGGCCACAGCGCGGCGAGCACCAGCGCCGGCCCGACCAGCAGCACCAGGCCGGCGTAGCCGAGGAAACGGGCCACCTTCACGGCGTTCTCCACCACCGGGTCGGCGCGACTGTCGTTGCCGGAATCGACCGGCGGCGCCGACGGCGCGCCCACCGAGTAGGTGAACGCGCCGGAGACCGGGTGGCTGTCGGCGGAGATCACCCGGAAGGTCACCAGGTAGGTGCCGCGCTGACCGGCCGGGTCGACCGGAATGGTGACCACGGCGCCCTCGAAGGACGGCTCGCCCCGGTCGGCCCGGGCGCCGTCCGGCGCGATGACCCGGATCTTGTCGGGGACCTTGCGGACCGACTCGCTGAAGGTGAGCACCACCTCGGCCGGCCCGCTCGGCACCACCGACGAGGCGGCCGGGCTGCTGCTCGACAGCACCGCGTGGGCGCTGGCCGGGGTGGCTGGCGCGATCAACAGGGCGACGACGGTGACCAGGAGGCCGGCGGCGGCGGCCAGCCGGGCGATCCAGCGGCGGGGTGCGACAGTCATGCCGGCCATGGTCGCCGACGGACCTGGATGTCGGCGACCCGAGGCGGAGGATCGGCTCACCTGCGGCCAGCCGCCAGCGCCGCGCAGGAGAGGTCGCGTGTCATGAGCAGGTAGTCGGCCGGCGGCGGGGAAAAGTTCCCGACGTGGCGCAGACCATCCAAGGGCCGAAGGACCCTGACGTCACACCCGGCGGCGCGTAGCCTGGTGTGTCGTGATCCCCGTCCCGCGTGACTCCGGTGCCGCCGGTGCGACAGGTGACGTCGCCCGGGACCCGGCGACCGAGTCGGCCCTGAGCGCGCGCGCCGGTGACGCCGCAGCCCAGGCCGTGTTCGTCCGGCTGACCCAGGCCGAGGTGTGGCGCTTCGCGGCCGTCCTGGTGGGCCCGGACAGCGCCGACGACCTCACCCAGGAGACGTACCTGCGGGCGTTTCGGGCCCTGCCGGCGTTCGAGGGCCGGTCCAGTGTCCGCACCTGGTTGCTCGGCATCGCCCGGCGGGCCTGCGCCGACCACCTGCGGACGGTGATCCGGCGTCGCCGTCTCGACGAGCGGCTGGCCGCGAACGCGTACACCGACCGTCCGCATCCCGACCCGGCCGGGCAGCTCGGCGCCGCCGACCTCGTGCGCCGGCTGAGCCCCGAGCGACGGGCGGCGTTCGTGCTCACCCAACTGCTCGGCCTGTCGTACGCCGAGGCCGCCGACGTCGAGGGGGTGCCGGTAGGCACCATCCGCTCCCGCGTCGCCCGGGCCCGCGACGAGCTGGTCGAGGCCGTCGGCGACGCCCTCACCGGTTGAGCCCGGAACTTCCGGAGCAGACGGGACGACAAATGACCGTGACCGCACCCCCCATCCGGGCCGGCCGTTGGGCGGCCGTGCGCCCCTGGCTCAGCACGGCGGCCCGCCTCGGCCTCGCCGCCGTCTGGTTGGTCGCCGGGGCGTCGAAGGTCGGTGACCTGGCCGCCTCCGGCCGGGCCGTGAACGCCTACCAGGTGCTGCCGTACGACGTGGCGACAGTGATCGGCGCCGCGTTGCCGTTCGTCGAGCTGGCCCTGGGCGTGCTGCTGCTGCTCGGTCTGGCCACCCGGCTCAGCGCGGCCATCTCCGTCGCGCTGCTGCTGGTCTTCATCGCGGGGATCTCCTCGGCCTGGGCGCGTGGCCTGGCCATCGACTGCGGCTGCTTCGGCAGCGGCGGGCAGCTCGCCGAGGGACAGGCCCCGAGTTACCTCCCGGAGATCCTGCGGGACCTGGGATTCTTGGTGCTGGCCGGATTTCTGGTGATCTGGCCGCGTACGCCCGTCTCGGTGGACGGGTGGCTGTCCGCCGAACCGGCCGTGGAGGACGAGGATGAGTAGTCGCAAGGGGCAGCGGGACGCGGCCCGGGTGGTCCGCGAGCAACTGGCCCGCGAACGACGACGCCGCCGTACGCTCTGGGTCTCCGCCGCCGCCGTCGCCGTGCTGGTCATCGCCGGCCTGATCGGCTGGAGCGTCTGGTCCAGCCAGCGCTCGGACACCTTCACCACCCCGCCCGGCGCCAACGAGGCCGGCACCGGCATCGTCACCGGCGGCGGGCCGGTCACCGTCGACGTCTACGAGGACTTCCTCTGCCCGGTCTGCAAGCAGTTCGAGCAGAGCAGCGGCGCGACGCTGGAGCAGCTGGTGGCCGGGAACAAGGCGAAGGTGGTCTACCACCCGGTCGCGTACCTCAACCGCTTCTCCACGACCGAGTACTCCACGCGCTCGTCGGCCGCCTCCGGCTGCGCGGCGGCCGGCGGAAAGTTCCGCGAGTACGCCAAGGCGCTCTTCGCCAAGCAGCCACCCGAGGGCAGCGCCGGGCTCAGCGACGACGAGCTGATCGACACCGGTGTCGGCGTGGGGCTGGACCGGGGCTCGTTCGGGGGCTGCGTCTCCGATGGCACGTACAAGACGTGGACCGAGCACGTCACCGAGGAGGCCAGCCGCAGCGACGTCACCGGCACGCCCACCGTCCTGGTCAACGGCCAGCCACTCGCCGACCGCAGCCCGCAGGGCCTCACCGCAGCCGTGGCGGCGGCCGGCAGGTGATCCGTACCCTGCTGGCGCGCGCCACAGTGATCGCCGCCACCGCCTGCGCGGCGACAGTGCTCACCGCGGCGCCCGCCGCCGCGCACGGCGCGGACGCACCGGACGGCTCCGACTACCGCACCCGCGTCACCGGCGTCACGCCGGCCCGGCCCGGCCTGACGGTACGGGTGATCGAGGCGGGCGCCCGACTGGAGCTGACCAACCGCACCGGCCGGGCGATCGAGGTGATCGGCTACTCCGGCGAGCCGTACCTGCGGATCGGTCCGGACGGCGTGTACGAGAACAGCAGGTCCCCCGCCACGTACCTCAACCGCACCCTCGCCGGGGACACCGCGCTGCCGGCCGACGCGGACCCGGCCGCCCCGCCGTCCTGGCGGCGCGTCGACGACGGGGCCACCGTGCGCTGGCACGACCAGCGGGCCCTGTGGCAGGAGTCGGCACCACCCGACGCGGCACGCGTCGCGCCGGAGCGTGAGCACCGGGTCCGGGACTGGACGATCCCGCTGCGCGACGGCGCCGACCCCGCACAGATAGCCGGCACGCTGGACTGGGTGCCACCGCCGGACGCGTACACCTGGTGGGCGGTGACCATCGTCGGCCTGCTCGCGGTGGGCGCGCTCGGCCTGCTCGCCGCCGCCTACACGGCCGGCGCCCGGGCGCTGTCCGCGGTGGGCGTGCTGCTGGTCGTCGGCGGCGCGGTCGCCGTGCTCTACCCGGTGGGGCGAGAGCTGGACGCTGGCGCCCAGGGCGTCGGCGGGGTGCTCGCCGGGCTCCTGGGCGGTCAGGTCTGGGCACTGCTCACCGGCCTGGGCGCGCTCGCCGCCGGTGGTTACGCGCTGGCCCGCCGCCCGGCGGCCGACTTCGCGGTGGCGCTGGCCGGTGCCTGCCTGGCCCTCTTCTCGGGCGTGGCGAACGCCGCGGTGTTCACCCGCTCGGTCGCCCCGGTGCCGTGGTCATCCGAGGTCGCCCGCGTCATGGTGGCCGCAGTCCTGATCACCGGCGTCGGCGCGACAGCAGCCGGAGTCCTCCGCCTACACGCCGCCTCCCGCGCCGCGACACGATCAGCCGAGGCGGCGGACGCCCAGCGCGGGGCTACGCCCGCGGGGTGAAGCCGTGGGGGAGTTCCAGGCGGTGGCGGGCCAGCAGGGGCTCGTTGCTCAGCAGGTCGACGGTGGGGGCGTCGGCGACGATCCGGCCGCCGTCCAGGATCACCGAGCGTTCACACAGCTCCGCCGCGTACGGCAGGTCGTGAGTGACCATCAGCAGGGTCACCGGCAGGCCGCGCAGGATCTCGGCCAACTCGCGCCGGGCCGCCGGGTCCAGGTTCGACGAAGGCTCATCCAGCACCAGGATCTCCGGGTGCATGGCCAGCACGGTCGCCACCGCCACCCGTCGGCGCTGCCCGAACGAGAGGTGCTGCGGCGCCCGGGCCCGATGCTCGCTCATCCCGACGGCGGCCAGCGCCTCGTCCACCCGGGCGGCCAGCTCCGCGCCGCGCAGGCCCAGGTTGGCCGGCCCGAACGCCACGTCCTCCGCCACCGTGGGCAGGAAGAGCTGGTCGTCCGGGTCCTGGAAGACGATGCCCACCCGGCGTCGCACCTCGGCCAGGGTCGCTCGATCCGGCGTGACCGTCAGCCCGCCGACGCTCACGCTGCCCTCGGTCGGGGTGAGGATGCCGTTGAGGTGCAGCACCAGTGTCGTCTTACCGGCGCCGTTGGGCCCGAGCAGCGCCACCCGGTCGCCGCGCGGCACCGTCAGGTCCACCCCGTGCAGGGCCACGTGCCCGTCCGGGTACGCGTACCGGACGCCACGAACGTCCAGCGAGAGGGCGGTCTGCACGACACCGATCATGTCAGCACGACGGCGGTCGCGGCGATGGAGGCCGCCACCACCGGCACGGTCGCCGCGACCAGCCACTGCCCGGCGGTCGCCGCGCCGTCGCCCTGCCACACCGCGGGCATCCGCCCCGTGTAGCCCCGCGACAGCATCGCCAGGTAGACCCGCTCGCCGCGCTCGAAGGCACGCAGGAACAGCGCTCCGATGCCGGCGGCGAAGCCGCGCAGCTGCCACAGGAAACGCGGGTCGTCACCCCGCGAGATCCGCGCCACCCGCATCCGTCGCGCCTCGCCGACCAGCACGTCGAGGTAGCGCAGCATGAACGTGGCGATCTGGGTGAGCACCTGCGGGCAGCGCAGCCGGTCCAACCCGACGATCAGGTCCCGGGTGGTGGTGGTCGCCGCGAGCAGCAGCGAGGCGAGGACACCGAGGGTCCCCTTGGCCAGGATGTTCCACGCCCCGTGCAGGCCGTCCTCGGACAGCCGCAGCCCCAGCACCTCGACCCGCTCGCCGGTGCCCAGGAACGGCAGCGCCACCGCGAACAGCACGAACGGCAGCTCGATCAGCGCGCGACTGAGCAGCCAACGCGGCCCCACCCGGGCCAGCGCCGCCACCGCGGCCACCAGCAGGGCGTACGCGCCGAAGGCCCAGAACGCCTCGCGCGGGGTGGCCACCACGGCGATCGTGAAGACCACCATCGCGACGATCTTGACCTCGGGCGGGAGCCGGTGCACCGGCGAGGTCGACTCGCGGTACAGCACGTGCCCGTGACCGGCACCCATCCGCGTACCTCCTGCTCAGCCGGCCGCGCCGGCGCGGCGCGCGGCGGTGACCGCGTCGCCCGTCGCGTCGTCGTCGCCGGTGGTCGACACGGTGGACGTGTCGTCGCCGGTGGTCGACACGGTGGACGTGTCGTCGCCGGCGGTCGACACGGTGGACGTGTCGTCGCCCCTGGTGGAGACGCCGCCCCGGCGGCGCAGCAGCCAGAAGCCACCGCCGCCGATCGCGAAGGTCACCAGCACCCCGAGCACCCCGGAGAGGCCGGTCGAGACGAAGCTGTTCCGGATGCCCCGCACGCCGTAGTCGGCGAGCGGACTGTCCCCCAGCTCGTGCTCACGGGCCTGCTGCGCCGGGCAACTGCCACCGACGATGTTGTCGTCGGCGTCGACGGTGCAGCCCTTGAGCAGGGAGGAGTCCAGGCCGTCCGGGTGCGACGAGGCGTAGTTGCTCACGACACCGGCGAGCAGCAGCGCGATCAGCAGACCGCCGGCCAGGAACGCCCAGGAACGGTTCTTCATCGGACACCTCCGGAGACCGGGACGGCGGGGGTGGCGGGAGCGGGCAGCGCGCGCAGCGCGTACACCAGGTCGGGGCGCACCTTCGCGACGGTGAGCACGGTGGTCGCGGTGATCAGGCCCTCGCCGATGCCGATCAGCAGGTGCACGCCGGCCATCGTGCCGGCCAGGCCGGCGAGGTTGCCGCCCAGGTCGGTGGTGCCGCCCAGCCAGTACTCGACGACGAAGCCCTGGGACGCGACCACCACGCTGAGAAGCGCCGCGACGAACGCGGTGACGGCCAGGCCGGCCCGCGTGCGGGGCAGCACCCGCAACAGCACCGCGATCAGCAGGTACGCCGCGGCGGTGCCGAGCAGCGCCATGTTGGTGATGTTCAGGCCGAGCATCGCCACACCGCCGTCGCCGAAGATCAGCGCCTGCACGACGAGCACCACGGCCACGCAGAGCGCGCCGACCCACGGCCCGACCAGCATCGCGGCGAGCGCGCCACCGAGCAGGTGGCCGCTCACACCGGCCGTGAAGATCGGGAAATTGAGCATCTGGACGGCGAAGATGAACGCCGCGACCAGGCCGGCCATCGGAGCGAGCCGATCGTCCAGGTCCCGCCGGCCGCGTAGGACGCAACCGGTGAGCGCGGCGAGCGCCAGGGCCGCGAACACCGCCGCGACGGGACCGTCGATGATCCCGTTCGAGATGTGCATCGCCAGTGTTTCCACGCGACCTCCCACGCGTCAGCGGACCCGTCCGGGACCGGCGGGGTCAGCCTATTTCCTAGGAGTTGTTGTTGCCAGACTCTGGCAACAACGCATGGTCTTGATCACCTTTGGCAGGCCCCGATGTCGCGGGCCGACCCGTTGATCGACTCGCCGTGCTTGATGTCGGGGGTCCGCGTGACCGCGTCGGCGCTGCACGCCCAACCGGCCGTCCGCTCCGAGATCTTGGACAGTTTCCGTCAGCGGCTGACGG